>CAMJAO010000010.1 GCA_946403615.1 uncultured Prevotellaceae bacterium | reverse complement strand
TGAATTCGTCGAATTAGAATCATTCGTAGTCAATAAATCAGGACGAATCGTTGTCGTATGGACAAACAAAAAATCCCTCGATTGAGGGATTTATTTTTTTCTACCGAAGTCGGCGGGTATCTCGCCCCACTGTTTCGTTTCCCATTTCAAGATGGGGACGCTGACGGAGTGGGTACAAAGCCATTTTTCTGCTCGGGCGAGAATCTGATAGAGTTTTTCAGTCTGGGGTGTGCGTTCCAATGTGGTTTTGCATTTCTTCTTGTTTACCCACAAGATGGCGTTGTTGCTGTCACTGTAAATAACCTTGTCGCTGATGCCGCGCTGTTCCATGAGTGCTAAGGCATGAACGATGGCGAGAAACTCCCCTATATTGTTCGTGCCATGCATCGGACCGAAATGAAAAACTTGTTCACCCGTCTGCAAATCTATCCCCTGATATTCCATCTGCCCCGGATTGCCCGAACAGGCAGCGTCAACAGCCCATGCCGTCGCCTTCACCTCCATAGGTAAAGGTAACACCGTGTCGTTGCGGTAGTCGGGCGGCATGATTAAGCTATCCATTAATTAAAAATTTTGAGGTGTTGTAGTAACTATACCCTCCCCTCGGGGAGGGAAGGGTGGGGGTTATCCCCTCCTTCGGAGGGGGTATGGGGGAGGCTCCTATCCTACATCCTCTCAGGCACTTCGATGCCTAACAGAGCCATGCCGTTGCGGATGATTTTTGCTACGTTCTTCGCCAACACCAGACGGAAGGTTTTCTGCTCTGTGCTCTCTGCGTTGAGGATGCTGTAGTCGTGGTAGAACTGGTTGAATTCCTTTGTCAGTTCATAGCAGTAGTTGGCGATGCCGCTCGGGCTGTAATCCTTGCCGGCTTGCTCCACCGCTGCACCAAACTCGTTCATTTTCTGTATCAAGGCTATCTCCTTCTCGTTGACCTCGAAGTCACCGGTCAGAGTCTCGGGCACCTCAATGCCTTCAGCTGCAGCCTTGCGCAGGATGCTGCGGATACGGGCGTGTGTATATTGGATAAACGGACCTGTGTTGCCGTTGAAATCGATGCTCTCCTCAGGGTTGAACAACATGTTCTTACGGGCGTCCACTTTCAGGATGAAGTATTTCAGGGCACCCATGCCCACGATGCGCGCTATCTCGTTCTTTTCCTCTTCGCTGATGCCCTCGAGTTTGTTCACTTTATCCTCGCTCAGCATTTTCGCGTCGGCTATCATTGTCGCCACCAAGTCATCTGCATCTACCACAGTACCTTCGCGGCTCTTCATTTTACCGTTGGGCAGTTCCACCATACCGTATGAGAAATGCACCAGGTCTTTACCCCACTTGAAACCGAGACGGTCTAGTAGGATGGATAGAACCTGGAAATGGTAGTTCTGCTCATTGCCCACCACGTAAATCATCTTGTCGATGGGATAGTCGCGGAAACGAAGGTCGGCAGTGCCGATATCCTGTGTCATATACACTGAGGTTCCGTCGCTGCGCAACAGCAATTTCTGGTCCAGTCCGTCAGCGGTGAGGTCGGCCCATACGCTGTTGTCATCCTTGCGGTAGAAGAGGCCTTTGGCCAGTCCTTCCTCTACCTTTTTCTTTCCCTCAAGGTAGGTGTTCGACTCATAATAGATTTTGTCAAATGACACACCCAGGGCACGGTAGGTCTCGTCGAAGCCCGCATATACCCACGAGTTCATCTTCTCCCACAGGGCGCGCACCTCGGGGTCGCCTTGCTCCCATTTCACCAGCATCTCATGTGCCTCGCGGATGAGTGGAGCCTCGTCTTTGGCTTTCTTCTCGGCGCTCTCCTCGTCCATGCCCTCGGTGGTGTATTGGGCTTTCAGCGCAGCCACCTCTTCGCGGTAGTGCTTGTCGAATGCCACATAATAGTCGCCAATCAGGTGGTCACCTTTCTTGCCCGACGATTCAGGAGTCTCACCGTTGCCCCATTTCAGCCATGCCAGCATCGATTTGCAGATGTGTATGCCGCGGTCGTTCACGATATTGGTCTTCACTACGCGGTTGCCGTTGGCCTCCATAATCTGTGCCAGCGACCAACCCAGCAGGTTGTTGCGTACATGACCCAAGTGCAACGGCTTATTAGTGTTGGGCGATGAGTATTCTATCATCACCAGCGGTTGCTTGCCGTCGTTTTCTGCGGCCTTGCGCTCTGCACTGACGTATCCGAACTTCTCGTCGGCATTGATGTGGTTGAGCAATGCTATCCATGATGCGGGCGCGATGGTGAGGTTGAGAAATCCCTTCACCACGTTGTAGTCGGAGATGTTGACGTCATTTTGTTTCAGGTATTCACCTATCTCTTGCGCGGTTTCTTCAGGTCGTTTGCGCGACATTTTCACAAAGGGGAACACCACGAGGGTCAGGTTGCCCTCAAATTCGCTTCTGGTCTTCGACAACTGCACCATCTTCTCTGGTACTTCCTGTCCGTACAGTTCTTTGATGGCGCTGTGCACCGAACTGCTGATTGCGGCTTCTATATTCATGATCTAATATGATTGTATTTCGGGGTGCAAAGGTAGTGCAAGTCGAGTGAAAAACCAAATTTTGGAACAGTGAAAGCGGAATGTGCCCTGCATATTCTGCTGAGTCATGACAAAAATCGGTTGAAAAACAATTTTATTTGAGTTTTCCGAGACGCTGACTGACTTTTTTCAAAGATAAAGCAAACCAAAAATGTCCCGTCTATGATCGTAGACGGGACATTTGCTGTCACTAATCAAGAAGTAACCACTCCCTCCCCTGGGGAGAGTCGGGGTGGGGGCTTCTAAATCCTATTCGTATTTCAACAGGAAATTGATGTTGTAGTTCTCATATTTGTTGAACTCTCTGGCGGGCACCTCGTTGCGGGTGGGGTAGTACCAACTCTGGCTGTTGAAATAAGCGCGCAGATTGGCATCTTTGAAGCGACGTCCGTGGCGGGCATAGATAGAGTTTTTCAACACACGCACTTGTCCGCGGTCCATATACTGGATGTCGCTGTAGGTGACGTAGCGGGTGGAGAGCCAGTCGTACTGTGTGCCCCAAGCCACATTCGAGGTGCTGCGGGTGGTGCTCCTTTTCTTTGTTGTCTGCTGTTTGCGGGGAATGGAGGGAACCTGTGCGTCGGCCACCATGTTGAACCCGAATGCTAAACACACTACGAGGGCGATGCGTCCGCCCCATTTTTGAAGAGTCTTTTTCATTGTTATATTGTTTTAAGGGTTAATGATTTGAAAATATATTTATTTGCGTGACTACCAAATGAAGCATCATAAGGATGGCGTTTCCTTTGATTACCGATTCTCTTTCTTTGTTAATACCAGTTTACCTTTCTTCCATTCATAGCGGATATAGACTGACTGTGAGAACGATACGGCCGATTCGCTCTCTATCCACTTCTTCTCTTGGTTCACAGAAGGACAGGGTATCTCGTGGTATTTATCTGAGCGTATGTAGCGTTTCTTGGCTGCATCCCATACCCAGGCGTCATAGAAATCGAGGCCAAGGTTGCTGTACTGTCCCAGATAGACCACGATATCGGGATGACCGTCGAAATTGATGTCTTCGCGGCTCAGTTTGCCAACCTCTTCCTTGTTATTGGGCAAAGCCTCCAACCACTCCGTCGTCTCCAGCGTCTGTACCATTTTGCTGTCATTGTTGACGAAGAGCGTCACTTTCGTGATGTTTTCGTCATCGTCATAGTCCAATGCAGTATCTATGGTCTCGCCGCCCTTATTGCCGTAGATGTCATATTCAAAACGATGGTAAGTCCTTTGCAATCTGCCATTGCGCCATTCATATTGATCAATGTCGGCAGTTTCCTCTAAAGAGATTAGCCTGCCAACGATGCACTTGTTTTCGGCATAAATGGTTGGACCGACAATGTCGCTATATCCCTCCACAGGCAGAAAGGCGTGTGTGGCGGTGTCCCAGACAAACCCGTCGTAAAGGGGATTGTGCCCCGACGCGTCCAAATAGCAGAGCAGCACTTGCAAGTCAGGGATGCCGTCGAAGTTGATGTCTTCCTCAGAGATGTCGCCTCCGACAAATATATCGGCATACACGGGCCACGGCATCTCGCATATGAGCTGATGCTCTTTGCCGTCGGGGGTGTTGTATGCCAGGTAAATCTTTTCGATTTCGCCATCTGCGTTTGATGGGGCGGCAGGTGCCTGCCAAGTTATTTTCTGACGGATGGGATCCGTTTTCTTCAACCCTGTGACGTTGGCCGATATGCTCAGCGCGCTTGTCAGCATTAGTAGTGATAAAATAGTTTTTTTCATAATATGGTTTAGTGTAAAGGGTTTAGTGTTTATGGTTTAGTGTGTTAATCGGTTGATGGTTTAGTGTACTAATTGGTTTATTCGTGAAATTCGTTGTTTTGAAGCCACCATGTTTCTGAGTATTTTTCTTAACACTTAACTTGCCAGTCTTTTCTTAATCTCCCCGATTTTTTGTTGACGTTCGAAAGAGAGCGTTTTGCTGTGGCTGTCGATGAAGGAGAACAACATCAGCGCGCGCTCGAGCAACTGGGTGCGTGTAGGCTCCGATTTCATGTCCGCTTCCACATAGTAGAGTTCGGCCAACATCTCCATGCGGTAGATGCGCTGGTCTGTTTCGTAGCGGGTGAACGACTGCATCACCTCGTCCATTGTCGAGATATGATACTCCTCATATCCGTCAAGATACTGCTTGTACAGGTCTTTGATGGCCTCGGAGCGGTCTTCCACCTCCTTCTTATGCAGAAACCGTTGCAGGGCCGCCGCAAATTCCTGTATCAGCCGCATGATATAGTCTTGTTGTATCATTTTTTTCGTGGTTTGGTGATTACGTCCGCAAATATAGGGAAAAATTATGAAAATGCAAAAGAACAAGAATAAAACATGTCTTCTGATTACTTTCTTTTCGTTATGGCTTTTTTTGTCATAAGCAATATTCCCTTCAAACGAACTTAACTTTTCTGTTATGTCAACGTATTGGATATAGATGCAAATCTTTTGGAAAATGCGAACAAAATACCCCGTCAAAAATCCAAAACTCTTAACCTAAGTAAAGATTTTCACTCCCGTCGGACAGTTTTTCTGGTTTCGAAGAGTGACTTTTGTGCATTTTTACCTAATTTTGGGGCTATAAAACGATATAAACGAAACAGATTATGAACAAACAAACCTTCATCACTTTCCTGCTTGCTGTTGTCACAATGACTTTGCAGGGGCAGACCTTTACTCCTCTGGTGGAGGACAGTGTTGATTACGTCATCACGGGTACAACAAACAGTACCTACGACAGCGTGGTTGTGTTTCCCTGCGCTCCGTACGGAGATAGTATGAAATTCCCCATCCGCGACGGGAAGTTCACGGTCAAAGACCGGAAGCCCCGCCACATGTTCGTCCAGATTGGCGACAACGAAGGCAACGACCTCCGCTTTATCGTCGAGGAGATGCCCACGCACATCAACCTTGTCACTGGCGAGGTGACAGGAAGTGAACTACAGAAAAGGTTCATCCGGTGCCAGATGCGCGAACGGGTAATTAATAACGTGGCCGAACCCTGGTGGGACAGTCTCAGTGATGACGAGAAGGATAGAATCATCACAATGAGGATAGACGGTTTGCCCGATGCTACAGCAAAGGACAGCGCGAATGTGAAGAAATACAATGGTCACATGGCCGACCTTGTGGCTACGAACCTCCAAAACATCCGCGAGAACATTGATAATGTCATTCCGGCATGGTATCTCTATACGGGGGAGGGAAGTCTGTCGCCAGAACAAATGGACGAGTTTATGCGCGAAGATGCTCCCTATGCCCGTCATCCAGCTATGGAACGCCCATGGAAATACTATTGGGGTATGCAAAAACGAGGTGCCATCACAGGAAAAACAGCCCCGGACTTCGAGGCAGAGGCGCCCGACGGCACCAAGCATCGCCTATCGGATTATCTGGGGCGCGGCCAGTATGTCTTGCTTGACTTCTGGGCATCGTGGTGCGGCCCTTGCATTGCATCCTTTCCATTCATGAAGGAACTCTATGCCACTTACAAAGACCGCGGCCTGCACTTCATCGGTGTTTCTTGCGATAAAGACCGCACGGCATGGCTCAAAGCGCTTGACAAACATCAGTTGCCTTGGACGGCTCTCCTCAGTCCCTCTCGTGAAGGAGATGCCAGGGATATCTATGGCGTCACAGGCATTCCTACGGTCATCCTCATCTCTCCAGACGGCACGATTATCTCCACCGAATTAGAAGGCAAGGCCTTGGCGGAGAAACTGGCAGAGATTTTCTAATAAATCGAGAATTAGCCCTCTGTTTCTTGCCGTTATCGGCAAAAAACGCTATATTTGCAGCGAATAATTGAAAAAACTTGCCGATAGAAGAAATGGTGGAATTTATATCTGCGAAAGCGTTTGCCGAGAAATATGGCATTTCAGAGCGTACAGCGCGCAATTATTGTGCCAATGGAAAGATTGTGGGCGCTTTCCTAACAGGTAAAACATGGAATATACCGAATGATGCCGTACCTCCCAAACGAGGTGCCGAAAAGAACATATCGCCTCTGCTCAAAGTGATAAGAGAACAAAAAGCAGCTAGGATAAAGGGCGGTATTTATCACCGTACACAAATAGAATTGACCTATAATTCCAATCATATTGAAGGAAGCAGGTTAACACACGAGCAGACTCGTTTCATTTTTGAAACAAATACGGTCGGCATCACCGATATGGCTGTCAATGTAGATGATATTGTCGAAACCGTCAATCACTTTCGTTGTATAGACTATATCATTGATCAGGCAGAAGAAAAGTTGACGGAGCGTTTCATCAAACGACTCCATCTGCTTATCAAAACAGGTACGTCTGATAGTCGGAAAGATTGGTTTGCTATGGGTGACTACAAGCGTTTACCTAATGAGGTTGGAGGCCAAGAAACCTGCCCCCCAGAGGAGGTTCATCAACAAATGACAGCACTATTGAACGACTATCATCACATCGTAAAAAAGACATTAAAAGATATCATCGGTTTTCATGTGCAATTTGAGCGGATTCATCCTTTCCAGGACGGAAACGGCAGGGTGGGGCGTCTGATTATGTTCAAAGAGTGTCTGAGCAACAGAATTGTACCTTTTATTATCTCCGATGAACTAAAAATGTTTTATTATCGTGGACTACGAGAGTGGGGACATGTAGATGGCTATCTGATGGACACTTGCCTAGCCGCCCAAGACGCTTACAAATCATGGCTCGATTATTTCAGAATAAAACAGATGTGAGATAACTATATGGAAATCAATTATAAAGACATTCATGATTTTGACCAACAGCAATTGCAGGATTTGTTCCTGTCTGTAGAATGGTCGTCAGGACATTTTCCCGAAAAACTGGTGGAGGCGATGAAAAATTTTGAGACCGTCTATACTGCTTGGGACGGCGACAAACTTGTAGGACTTATTTGCGCCATGGACGACGGTGTGATGACGGCCTATGTTCATTACCTGCTCGTACGCCCTGAATACCATCATCAGGGTATCGGCAAGCGGCTGGTGGAATTAATGAAAGAGCACTATGCCGATTATTTGCGCATTGTCGTCGTGGCTTATAATGATGAACTGGATTTCTATCAGTCGTGCGGTTTCAAGAAGGCCGATGATGCCAGCGCCATGTTCATTACCAGTTTGTGGACGTGACCCTTGCTGCCTCTCATTTCCTGATTCGTAATTATTCCTCCATCCCCTCTACATATTCATACAATTTCTTATAGAAGGGATGGCGGGTCATGGTGGTGCTGTCGCCCAGAATGATGAGTTTCATGCGGGCGCGGGTGATGGCTACGTTCATGCGTCTGAGGTCGCGCAGGAAACCTATCTGGCCGTCGTCATTGGCGCGTACCAGTGAGATGAGGATGATGTCGCGCTCCTGCCCCTGAAAACCGTCCACGGTATTGACTGAGATGAGGTGGCGGTAAGGTTTGAAAAACTCCTTTTTCTTGATTTGTCGTCGTAGGTACTGCACCTGAGCGCGGTAGGGTGAGATGATGCCTGTGTCGATGCGCTCGTCTAGAATGCGCTGTTTGCCGATACGGCTCAGATACCGCTCCAGGGTGATAAGCGTGAGTTCCGCCTCCGATTTGTTAATTCGGCCAAAACTCTCGCCCACAAACTCCTCGCGGAAGTCCATGTCGGCTGTGTCTATCCAGGTCATCGGGATGTCATAGTCGAGGATGCTGCGGTGGCGTATCTGCGGGGCCGTCTGTACACGACCGTCATAGAAATAATCCGACGAAAAGCGCATAATCTCTTCACACATGCGGTATTGCACTTCGAGCAGTGTCACCACCTCGGGCTTGTTCTCCACGATGCGCTCCATAAGCGTCTTTCCCAGTCCGCCTTTCAGCGCCAAGATGCTTTTCACAGTAGGTGGCAATTGGCAATGGTCGCCGGCGAAGATGACACGCGAGGCACGGCGGATGGCTATCCAGCAGGCAGCCTCCAATGCTTGTGCCGCTTCGTCGATAAACAATGTGCCAAACTTCTGCCCGTCGAGCAATCTGTTGGCGGCGCCCGTGAGTGTGCTGGCAATGACGCGCGCACTGTCAAACAACTCTGCGTTGATACGTATCTCCAGTTCGGCGGCACGCGATTTCAGGCGGTCCAGCCGTTGGTGATAACTCTCTCCGCGCTTGCGTTGCGAGCGCAGTTCACGGATGGCCTTACGGATGCTCCACAGTTGCGGATAGTCGGGATGAGCCTCGAAACGACGTTCGTATGTGAACCCCAACATTTTGTCGTTGACTCTTGTCGGATTGCCTATGCGCAGCACGTTAATACCGCGGTCCACCAGCTGCTCGCTGATCCAGTCCACGGCCATGTTGCTCTGGGCGCATACCAGCACCTGACTCTCACGCCGCAACGTCTCGTTGATGGCTTCCACCAGGGTGGTAGTCTTGCCCGTTCCCGGCGGACCATGCACCACCATCACGTCTTTCGACCAGAGCACTTCGTTGACCGCCCTCTCCTGTGTGGGATTAAGCCAGGGGAAGCGCATGGGCTCGAAGGTGAAACGCGCTGCCCGTTGGTTGGAATAGAACAGGTCGCGCAAATAGGCCAAACGGTTGTTCTTGGCGGCCATCACGCGGTCCAATGCCTCGAACATCAATCGGTAGGATGTCTCATCGAATGACAGTTGGATGCCCAGTCGTTCGGTGTTCTGCAACTCCGTGGGTTGCGCGTTGTCGGGCAGCGTCACCACCATGCGGTTGCCGTCAACGTAACTCACCATGCCCGTATAGCGGAAATACTTGATTTTCTGATTCTTCATTCCTTCATCGGTGAGATGAAAGAAACTGACGGGCCGCCCGAATTCAAAGTTATGCTCTATCTCCTCGTCGTCGGTTCGGATTATCTCGATGGTCAGTTGGTTGAGCGAGTTATAATAACTGCGCCCGGCGCGCACAGGATACCATGCGTCGCCGCGCTTCACCTTCCGTTGCAGCCCGATAGCTTCGGTCTGCTGTTCGAAGGCTTGTTTCTCGCTCTGGTACTCCAACTCCAGCAAAAAACGTTGCTGGCGAAGGTCTAAGATAGGGGAGGAGGGCATTTTTGAATGTTGAATGACGAATGTTGAATGGACGCTAAGCGATGAAGAATGAATGAATGTAGAATTGCTATGGCGTCAATTATAGGATAAATATTCTTTCTGGGAATATCTTTCTGAATATAAAAACGGGGCGGAATCATTTCCGCCCCGCAGTCTTGTATGAATCGGTGATAGATTACTCTTTCACAGCCTCGTTGATAGCTTTTGCAGCCTCGTCAGCAGCCTTGTCGATAGCTTTGCCAGCCTCGTCAGCAGCCTTGTCGATAGCGTCGCCAGCCTCTGCGGCAGCAGCATCAGCAGCATCAGCAGCCTTCTCTTCTGCAGCGGGAGCAGCCTCATTGCCGTCCTTGCTGTCCTTGATCTTCCACTCACCGGCCTTGTTCTTGACCATGTTCATCTTTGTGGTGGTCTCTTTGCCGTCCTTCTGCTTGATTTTCACTTCAACAACAGCAGCGTCCTCGCCCTGAGCCTCTTCTTTCAGAATCTCATACTCAGTCACAGGATTCTCTTTGTACAGTTTCTCAGCAGCGTTAGCAGCCAGAGTGATAGCGTTGTCAACGGCGTCCTTGTTAGCGCCCTCGTCTACATAACTGAAAGCGGCATAGCCTTTGTAGTCCTGAGCCACGAGGCATTTCATAGCAGCGTCAACAGCGTCTTTTGCAGAACCACCCTTTGAGCAAGCGGTAAACATCACGGCCACAGCAGCAGCCATCAAAAATAATACTTTTTTCATTGCTTTTAATGTTTAATAAATGAATAAAATAAATTAATAATACTCTCTTTCTATTTTTTGATGATAGGGTCTTGGTCAGAACCGCACGACGGACTTTAAGTACTTCGACTGGTAAATATCGATGGGCATCCAAATGATGGAGTGTAAGCCCGGCACATCGTAAGAGTGGGTGGGCGGACCTGTCAACTCCACTCCGGCTTTGCGGAACACATGGACTAAAAATTCTGAGCAGTAGAACTTCGTGGTGTCTGCACTTTCATAGTCGTGGTCGAACAACACATGGCGGAAAAAGTCGGCTTTCGCCTCAGCAGCAGCCACATGAGCCACTAAACTGTCCAAAGGACGGCATACCTCGCCGGCAACCGCATTCTCGCCAGAGAAAAACCGCTCGGGAGTATCCATCTTCACACGGCCCACATCGCCCTCGAAATCAGGCTCACCAGGCACGGCATGAACAATGCGCGTCGCTCCCGCCGAATCAACCACAATGCCGCAATGCGAGTAGTTGCCCATAGGATCGGCAAGCACCACTGCACGGCTCTGCATCGTAGTTCCCAAACGGAATACCACATCCCCCTCCTGCAAATGCACCGTCTCTGGCATGATACTCGCTTTGTCGTTCCTATAGCAGCCACATAGCATACTGAGCGCTACACAAAGTAGGGAAAAGAGACAGGGTATACTCTTTTTGGTGGTCATTAGTCCAATATTTCGTGCAAATATACACATCAAATGTGAATGTTGATTAAAAACATATTTTCATTTAAGTAATTTTAACGGATTTTCTCCCGATTCAGCCAATAAACCGACATTTGTTTCGCCAAATCGATTTTTTTGCCGTAACTTTGCAGTGCTCTTTTGAATGGAGGCATGGAGCAGGGTAGATGGGACAAGAAATAATCTGCATTCTAGGACAATTGTCTTCATCACTCCACTCCTTCACTTCTTATCTTGAATTTCTAAAAATAAAACATATAACTATGGCAAAAAAAGCATTATTGATGATACTCGACGGATGGGGTATCGGCAAACATGGCGAGGGTGACGTGATTTTCAACACACCCACCCCTTATCTTGACTATCTTAACGCTATCAGCGCTCACGCACAACTGGCCGCTTCGGGCGAAGACGTGGGGCTTCCCGACGGACAGATGGGTAACTCCGAGGTCGGACACCTCAATATAGGTGCCGGACGTGTGGTGTATCAAGACCTGGTGAAAATCAACCGCGCCTGCCGCGACAACTCCATCATGAACAATCCCGGTATCGTCAGCGCATACACTTATGCGAAAGAGAACGGCAAACGCCTCCATCTCATGGGACTGACTTCCGATGGTGGCGTGCACTCTTCTCTCGACCATCTGTTCAAACTTGTGGAAATCGGCAAGTCTTACGGACTGACGCAGACCTTCGTGCACTGTTTCATGGACGGACGCGACACCGACCCGAAGAGCGGTATCGGTTTTATCCGCCAACTTGATGAGGTGTGCAGTAAAAACGATGCACATATCGCCAGCATCGTGGGCCGTTTCTACGCCATGGACCGCGACAAACGCTGGGAGCGTGTGAAAGAGGCTTATGACTTGCTCGTTGAGGCCAAGGGTAAACAAGCCACTGACATGGTAAAAGCCATGGAGGAGAGTTATGAGGAGGGCGTGACTGATGAGTTTATCAAACCCATCAACAACGCTAACATTGACGGCACCATCCAAGAGGGTGATGTGGTTATCTTCATCAATTTCCGCAACGACCGTGCCAAGGAACTCACACAGGTGCTCACACAGCAGGATATGCCCGAGGCAGGCATGCATACCATTCCCGGATTGCAGTATTACTGCATGACTCCCTATGATGCCAATTTCAAGGGCGTGAACATCCTCTTCCCGAAAGAGAACGTGGAGGATACCCTCGGCGAATATCTCAGCAAACTGGGCAAGAAACAACTTCACACAGCCGAGACGGAGAAATACGCTCACGTCACATTCTTCTTCAATGGAGGACGTGAGGCTCCTTTTGAGGGCGAGGACCGTATTCTCGTGCCTTCGCCAAAAGTGGCCACCTATGACCTGAAACCCGAGATGAGCGCCTATGAGGTGAAAGACAAACTCGTGGAGGCCATCAAAACTGAGAAATACGACTTTATCGTGGTCAACTTCGCCAATGGCGACATGGTGGGCCATACGGGCGTATATCATGCTATCGCAAAAGCCGTGTGGGCGGTTGACCAGTGTGTGCATGATGTCATCGAGGCAGCCAAAGCCGCCGACTATGAGGCTATCATCATCGCTGACCACGGCAATGCCGACAACGCCATCAACGAGGACGGCACCCCCAACACCGCACACTCACTCAACCCAGTGCCCTTCATTTATGTGACCAATAACAATAGCGCACGTGTGAAGAACGGCCGTTTGGCTGATGTCGCTCCTTCCATTCTCCATATCATGGGCTTGGAGCAACCCGCCGATATGACTGGCGAGAACCTCATCTCAGATAATTGATAAGAATCCCGGGAAATCCTAGACTTTCTTAGGCTTCCCTAGAAACCCTAGATATTCATAGAGCCCCTAAAGCCCATGGACGTCAAAATAGAAAACAGTTGGAAACAGCGGTTGCTCAAAGAGTTTGAGCAACCCTATTTCCTTCGGCTTACCGAGGCCGTCAGGTCGGAATACCGCAGCACCACTTGCTATCCTCCCGGTTCACTGATTTTCAATGCGTTCAACCTCTGTCCTTTCGATCAGGTAAAGGTGGTTATCATCGGGCAAGACCCTTATCATGAGCCCGGACAGGCTCACGGATTGAGTTTCTCCGTGCAAGACGGGGTGCCTTTCCCGCCGTCACTGCAAAATATCTTCCGCGAGATACACGACGACGTAGGTGCTCCTATCCCTACCACGGGAAACCTGACGAGATGGGCACAACAAGGTGTGCTTCTGCTCAACGCCACTCTTACTGTGCGTGCTCATCTGGCCAACAGTCATGCGCGATTGGGATGGCAGACATTTACTGATGCCGCCATCCGCGCTCTTGCTGCCGAGCGTGAGCATCTCGTCTATCTCCTTTGGGGTGGATATGCCCGTGGCAAGAGTTATATGATTGACAAAACGAAAAACCTTGTGCTTGAATCGGTTCACCCCTCACCCCTCTCTGCCAATCGCGGCGGATGGTTTGGCAATCACCAGTTCTCCCAAACCAACCGCTATCTCATCGACCACGGCATGACCCCGATTGAGTGGTAGAACCTTACCGCATGAGAACGGGGTAATCATAAATCTCAAACCAGAATTCATGCTCCCCATCATCCAAGTAGGAAACGTGCTGCTGTCACCCGACATCCTGACTGAGATGTTCTGTTGTGACCTCTCCGCCTGCCACGGCATCTGCTGTGTGGAGGGCGATGCCGGCGCGCCTGTCACGCTCGACGAGATAGCCGAGATAGAAAATGCGCTTGAGACCGTTTGGCCCGACCTTTCTGCATCGGCGCAGTCGGTAATCGACCGTCAGGGCGTGGCATACACTGACCGTGAAGGCGACTTGGTCACGAGTATTGTCGGCGGCAAGGATTGTGTATTCACTTGCCATGAGGGCGGTTGCTGCCTGTGTGCGTTGGAAAAAGCCTATCGTGCGGGGCGCACTACATATTGCAAACCCATCAGTTGTGCACTCTATCCTATACGCGAGAAACAACTCTCTGCCGGTTATGTCGGACTGAACTATAACCGCTGGGATGTGTGTCGTGATGCCGTGGCGTTGGGCAAAAAAATGGGCTTGCGTGTCTATCAATTCCTGAAAGAACCTCTCATCCGCCGCTTTGGCGAAGAATGGTACAATGAATTGACACTTACGGCAAAAGAACTCTTGAAAACAGAATTGGAAAGAAATTAGAATAATTAAGTCAGAAATTCTTATTCTGTTTTTAGATGATTATTCTAATTCCTTTCCGAAATAACTTACGTGGTTAGTTCGTAAGTTTGAAGTTAACAGGTAACGTATATTTAGACCTGACAATTTTCCCGTTTTGTTTTCCGGGATTCCATTTAGGCATGGCATAGACTACACGTATCGCTTCTTTGTCGAGGCTGGGATCAATGCCGCGAACCACTTCGGCGTTAGAAATGCTGCCATCCTTTTCTATAATTATAGATACAGTAACTCGTCCTTGGATGTTGTTGTTTCTCGCCATGGCAGGATAACGTATGTTTTGTGCTAGCCATTGGTTCAAGCTGGCAGGACCACCGGGGAAGGATGCCAATTCTTCCACAAATTCATATACTTTATCACTTTCTTCCTTGGTGCCGGCATTTCCAATGCTTCTCGAATTCTGATTGACTTTATTAGCGTTACTTTGCACATTTACGACACGTGCTCTTTTCCTTGTGCCTTTTTTGTAGGTTTGAGCCGTGATGCTTACCGGTATAAGCATCATCAGGGCAATATAGATAAATCGTTTCATAATGGTTGATGTGTTAGTGTTCAATAATCGATTTGTCTGGCTAATTCTACTGGTTTATCGTCTGCAGATAAAGTCCCTTGCCCTTTGGAGAGGGGCCGGGGTGAGGCTTTAGAATGTTTTCCTGTATTTCGAGGGCGACATGCCGACGTGTTCCTTGAAATACTTGCCGAGGAACGACTGGTTGGGGAAATGCAATTCCTGTGCTATTTCTTTGATACTCATTGATGAGTTCTTCAGCAGCACACGTATCTCCAACGTCACGTAGTTGTCTATCCACTCATTGGGCGTGCGTTTGCTTACCGACTTGATGGTCTCCGACAGGTATTTCGGGGTGATGCACATCTGTTCGCCATACCAACTCACCCGTCGCTCGTTGCGGAAATTTATCTTCACCAGGTTGATAAACTCCGTGAAGATGGCCTCGGCGCGCGTCTTGATCGGGTCGCGAGTTTGTTGCAAATGGTAGATCTCATTACTGATGTCGTAAATCATGGCTTTCAGTAGCGCCGTCACCAGTTGTTTGCGGAAGTGATGGTCGGCATCGTCGGTCTTCTCACGTATCAGATGGAAATAGTCTAAGAATGTTTTCACCTTTTCCTCTTTCAGGGTGAAGACGGGATGTGTGTTGGCGAAAAGGAAAAGCGAGGAAATCTCGTGCACCTCTTTGATGATTTCGCTGAAATAATTGTTCGATGCCATGATGGCGATGCCACGGCAATCGCGGCTCAGCATGTAGTTGCCCACCACCTGGCCGTCATTGATGACAATCACGTCGTTTTTTTTCACCATCCGTTCTTTCGTGTCGACGCTGTACTGCGCCGTACCTTCCATGCAGAGGGCGACAAAAAGGCAGCGGATGCGGCAGGGCTCTGAGGGGATGGGCACATCCTCGAACTTGTCAAACATCAACAGGTCATTATCGATAAAACTGCCGTTGTTGACAATGCTTTTAGCCTGAGGTACGGTGATTTCAAAGAGACGTTCTCTTTCTGTTTTCATAAAAGTGTTCGTTTTTTACGTTTAGTTGTGCAAATTTACCAATCATAATTGATATATGCAAATATTTCACGAAAAAATGAACAATAAGAATCCCTCCGAAGGGGCAACCTCCGAAGGGATTAATAGTGACGCTCAATTAGTGTTCTCCCCTCCTTGTGGAATGGTACGGGGGAAACTTATTTTCTTCTTCCCGGCCCGTTTGAACTTAATGGCGCGTGTCTTGCCTTGACACCGCACGATGAGTGAACCGGGTTGCGAGGCGCGGATGGTGGCCTCGGTCAGTTGTCCGTCATGCCATTTCATCGCCACGGTGTAACCGCCACGAGCGCGCAGACCGCTGATTTCGCCGTCGCGCCAGACCTCGGGAAGGGCGGGCAGCAAGTCGAGGTGGGTGCCGTCGCTCTGGATGAGCATCTCGCACACACCGGCCGTACCGCCGAAGTTGCCGTCAATCTGGAATGGCGGGTGGGCATCCATCAGGTTGGGGTAGGTGCCGCCGCCATGTTGGTAGTTGGGTGTCCTGTCGCCTTCGGGAGCCACGGCGGTCAACAATTTCTGGTAGATGTGATATGCTTGACGGGCATTGCGCAATCGTGCCCAAAGGTTGATGCGCCATCCCGTGCTCCATCCTGTCGTCTCGTCGCCCTTGATTTCCAGCGTCTTAGCACAGGCTTGAGCCAGCCCGGGCTGGTTGGCGGGCGTGATGTGCCGTCCGGGGTAGAGCCCTATCAAGTGTGACTGATGGCGGTGATGCTCGTCTGCGTCGCGCCAGTCGTAATACCATTCTTGCAGGTTGCCACGGCTGCCTATCTGGTAGGGGCGCAGGCGGTCGAGCGTGAGTTGTATCTGTCGCCGCAATTCATCGTCGATGCCCAAGGCAGAGGCGGCGTCGCGTGTGTTAATCAACAGTTCGCGGATGATGGCCAGATCGGCTGCTCCACCATAACAGGTCATGCCATGGTAGCCGCTGTCGGTGATATATTCATTCTCGGGCGAGGTGCTGGGCGCCGTGATGAGCGTGCCAGGGTGATTGGGGTCTTCCACGAGCCATGCCAGACAGAATTCTGCAGCCCCCTTCATCAGGGGATAGGCTGTGTCGCGCAGATAATCCTTGTCCATAGAGAAGAGGTAATGGTCATAAAGAGTGTTGACCAACCATGCGCCGCCCATATTCCAGTTGGCCCATTCGGGTTTCTCGTTCTTCTCGCCCACGGGGTTGGTCATAGCCCATATGTCTGAGTTGTGCGATGAGCACCACCCTTGGTCGATGCCGTAGTAGTTATGGGCGGTGTGGTGTCCGTTCTCGGCTAAGGCACCGATAAATCCGTTGAGAGGCATCACCATTTCCGGCAAGTTGGCCACCTCGGCGGGCCAGTAGTTCTCCTCTAAGTTGATGTTAACGGTATAGTTGCCTCGCCATGGAGAGTAGAGATGGGGTGTCCACAGTCCTTGCAGGTTGGCGGGCACTCCGGGGGTTCGCGACGAGGATATGAGCAGGTAGCGCCCGTATTGCATGTAGAGAGTCTCGAGATAGGGATTGCCACCGCCTTGAGCGGTGTAGTCACGCAACTGCCGGTCGGTGGAACGTAGACTGTCAACCACGGCTCCCTCGATGTGCATCTTCAGACGTGAGAAGAGTTTCTCGTAGTCTTGGTAGTGGCGCAAACGGAGTTGCTGATAATCAAGGTTTTGCAGATGCCAAAGAGCGTCGGTGGCGCGCTCGATATAGGGCGCTCCCTCGGTCACGGGATGTTTGTCAAAACCTGCAAATGAAGTCTCATTCACGATATAGAGGGTCACCACGTCAGCACCATGCACATGGATGGTCGAGTCAGAGGTGTAGGTGGTTCCTCCCTCGTTGTCGGCTTTCATCAGTGTGCAGTAGTGGATGCTGTTGTCGGTGTCGCCAATGGCATGCCCGGTCATGGTCAGTTGGCATTCGTTGCTGGCTTTCACGCGGTGTGGCACTTGAGCGCCCAGTCGTATGTCGCAGTTGATGGCTCCGTGATGGCTCGCCCTGATGCGTATGGCGATGCAATGGTCGGGGTTTGATGCGAAGTATTCGCGGTGGAAATGTACTCCGTTTTTCCAGTACTCATCGCGGCAGATGGCATGGTCGAGATCCAGTTCGCGACGATATCTCGTGGCTTCGCCCGCGTCGGTGTCAATGATATGGAGCGTGCCTAGTGGTTGGTAGAATTGCGAGTTATGTCCCTGCACATGCAGTTGCAGCGTGTCGGCGGCAGCATAATCCTCGCGAAACAGTGCCTCGCGTATCTTCGGAATCCATGCCGACGCGCCCTCGTCCTCATTCTGATTGACCGGACTACCTGTCCACATCGTGATGTCGTTCAGGTAGATGAGATTGTCGTTGGCGTCACCGTAAATCAGCGCGCCCAACTTGCCGTTGCCGATGGGCAGTGACTCCTCGAAAAACCTTGCAGGACGGTCATACCACAACCGCATGGGCAGTTGCCGTTGCCCCGCCGCATGTATTGTCACCACAAGTGTTGCCAATAAAAAGATGTATCGTCTCATAATCCTCGCCTTTGATGATGTGGCAAAGTTACGAAAAAACGGGTAAAAAGCCAAATTTGGTTTTTTCAAATAAGTGAAACGATATAATAGAAAACTAAAAAACTACGAATCTCACGAAATCCGTGAAATTCGTAGTCGTTAATTCTCAAACTCTTGTGAGGCGCTTACTGTGCAAGCGCTTCCATGATTTTGGCCTCGAGTTCCTCGCAGAGTTCGGGGTTGTCTTTGAGCAGCGCTTTGGTGGCGTCGCGGCCCTGAGCGAGTTTGGTGTCGCCGTATGAGAACCAGCTGCCGCTTTTCTTGATGATGCCATGCTCCACGCCGAGATCGACAATCTCACCGATTTTGGAGATGCCTTCGCCGAAGGTTATCTCAAACTCTGCCTTGCGGAAGGGAGGAGCCACTTTGTTCTTCACAATCTTCACGCGCACCTGGTTGCCGTAGGCTTGGTCGCCGTCTTTCAGGGTCGTCACGCGACGGATGTCGAGTCGTACACTGGCATAGAACTTCAGCGCGTTACCACCGGTTGTGGTCTCAGGATTGCCGAACATCACACCGATTTTCTCTCTCAACTGGTTGATGAAGATGCAGCAGGTGTTGGTCTTCGACACGGTGGCGGTCAGTTTGCGCAATGCCTGGCTCATCAGGCGGGCGTGCAGTCCTACCACGTTGTCGCCCATGTCGCCCTCAATTTCTTTCTTCGGGGTCAGGGCGGCCACGGAGTCGATGACGATGATATCGATGGCCGATGAGCGGATGAGTTGGTCGGCTATCTCGAGTGCCTGCTCACCGTTGTCGGGTTGGGATATCCACAGATTGTCGACATCCACACCGAGGCTGGCCGCATAGAAACGGTCGAAGGCATGCTCAGCGTCGATAAAGGCTGCTATGCCGCCGGCTTTCTGTGCTTCTGCGATGGCATGGATGGCAAGTGTGGTCTTACCTGACGATTCCGGACCGTAAATCTCGATGATACGTCCTTTGGGATAACCGCCCACGCCGAGAGCCGCATTCAGTGCGATGCTGCCCGTGGGTATTACTTCTACATTCTCGATTTTCTCGTCGCCGAGTTTCATGATAGAGCCTTTGCCGAAGTCTTTCTCAATCTTCGACATGGCTGCTTGCAGGGCTTTCAGTTTCCCTTCCTGCTGATTCAGTATTTCTTCTTCTTTTTTGGCCATTGGTTATAAGTTTTTTAGAAGCAAGAGGCAAGAAGCAAGAGATTACTTCTGTTACAGTGACCTTGCTCATGAGTTATTATTGGATTTTACTTTCTATAGAATTTTTGAGTCCGATTAGCATTCGGGCTATTTCTTTTATCATTGATTCGTGTTGCTCGAGTTGATTAACAGTAATGTATCTTAAAGTTTCTGCTATTTCCAATTGACACATTACCTCTGTTAATGATCCAAAAGCGATGTCTATGAAATGTAAGCGTTCTTTTAGCGAGAAGCGCCCCATCCCCTCTGCAATGTTTGAGGGAACAGAGATTACGGCTCGTTGCAGTTGATTAGTCAAAGATTGACGCTCTCTTTGAGGAAAAGTGTCAAGGTCTTTGTATACATTTGCTACTAATTGTTTGGAAAGATGATATACCTTTAGTTTCCTGTAATAGAAATCGTCCATAATAAAATATGTCGAACTAAGGAAAATAACTCATTTGATTGACTAATCTCTTGCTTCTTGCTTCTTGCTTCTAAAAACTCTTACACCTCCAAATCTCCGTCGAACACCTCAACCCACGGCAACCCTTGCTTGTTGAGTTGTTCCATGAATGGATCGGGATCGAAGTCCTCTACGTTCCACACACCGGGCTTGCGCCAGAGGCCTTTGAAGAACATCATAGCACCTATCATCGCCGGTACACCTGTAGTGTAACTCACGCCCTGCATGCCAGTCTCCTCGTAAGCAGCCTGATGAGAACAGTTGTTATAAACGTAGTAGGTGCGCTCCTTGCCGTCTTTCACGCCACGGATGCGGCAACCGATAGAAGTCTCGCCCTCATAGTTCTCGCCCAGGTCTTGAGGATTGGGCAATACAGCCTTGAGGAATTGCAGAGGCACGATTTTCACGCGAGCGGTACCTGTGCCGTCTGCCAAGGGAGCCTCGTATTCTATCTCGTCAATGCGGCTCATGCCGATGTTTTGTATCACGTTGAGGTAGGTGAGGTATTGTTGTCCGAAGGTCATCCAGAAACGTGCCTGACGGATGGTGGGATAGTTCTTCACCAGACTCTCCAGTTCCTCGTGGTGCATGAGGTAACTCTCACGTGGACCGATGTTGGGGTAGGTGAGGGGCATGTGTACAGCCAGAGGCTCGGTCTCAATCCACTCGCCGTCTTTGTAATAGAGTCCTTTCTGGGTAATCTCACGGATGTTGATTTCCGGGTTGAAGTTGGTGGCGAA
>CAMJAO010000009.1 GCA_946403615.1 uncultured Prevotellaceae bacterium | reverse complement strand
CGCGGATATCAATGACCCCAACTTCGTAGGTTTCGACCAGATTCCGGGACTTGCCTCACAGCGTCTGATGGCCGAAGGTATCGGTTTTGGTGCTGAGGGTGACTGGAAGACCGCTTGTCTGTATCGCACCCTGTGGGTTATCCAGCAAGGCATGCCCACCGGTTGCTCATTCCTTGAGGACTACACCCTTAACTTCGCTGGCGACCGCAGTTCTTGTCTGCAGAGCCATATGCTCGAGGTGTGTCCGCTCATCGCAGTGGATAAGCCTAAACTTGAGGTTCATTTCCTCGGCATCGGTATTCGCAAGCAGCAGACCGCCCGTCTGGTGTTCACGTCAAAGGTTGGCCGCGGTATCAAAGCCACCGTCGTTGACCTTGGCAACCGTTTCCGCCTGATTTCTCAAGAGGTGGAGTGCATCGAGCCGAAACCCATGCCTAACCTGCCCGTGGCTTCTGCCCTGTGGGTTCCCCAGCCTACATTTGAGATTGGCGCTGGCGCATGGATTCTAGCCGGCGGCACCCATCACAGTGCATTCTCATACGACATCACTGAGGAATACTGGGAGGATTTCGCTGAGATACTTGGCATCGAATATGTAAGAATCAACAAAGACACCAAGACAAGCGAGTTCAAACAGCAACTTCGCAACAACGAAATTTACTTTATGCTGAATAAAGCGTTGAAATAAAAAGGGAAGTTAAAAAGGGAAGTTAAAAAGAGAAGTTAAAAAGAGAAGTTAAAAAGAGAAGTTAAAAAGAGAAGTTAAAAAGGGAAGTTATAAGGGAAGTTATAAGGGAAGTTATAAGGGAAGTTATAAGGGAAGTTATAAGGGACATTAGTTATGGGGTTCACATTTAAAGACATTATTGCTTGGCAAAAGTCATACGATTTCGTTTTACTGGTATACAAGGTAACTCGCAAATTTCCAGAATCTGAGAAATATGGCTTAGTTTCGCAATTTCAACGTGCAGCGGTTTCCATCATCGCCAACATAGCTGAAGGTTCTAAAAAAATGAGTAAAGCTGACAAACTCCGTTTAATGAATATTGCACAAGGTAGCTTAGAGGAATGCAGATGCTATATTTTGCTTTCAAAAGATTTGGAATATATTTCTGAAGAGGAATATAACACGCTCGTATATAGTATTGAGGGTGCCAGTTTCTACCTTAACTCATATTGTAAAGCTATATCCGAAAACAAAGGAGTTCATGATTAGCAACACTATTGTCCCTATAACATCCCTTTAACTCCCCTATAACTACACTTTAACTCCCCTATAACTACACTTTAACTCCCCTATAACTACACTTTAACTACAATAATAAGTTATATGACACCAAGACAAACAATAGAATCAGGGAAAGCCATTCTCGGAATTGAATTTGGCTCAACCCGCATTAAGGCCGTGCTCATCGACGAAGAGAATAAGCCTATTGCCCAAGGTTCCCACGAATGGGAGAACCAATTGGTTGACGGTCTTTGGACCTACAGCATCGAAGCCATCTGGTATGGCCTGCAAGACTGTTACGCCGAATTGCGCAAAGATGTGCTCCGTCAATATGACTGTGAGATTGAGTCATTGGCAGCCATCGGTTTCAGTGCTATGATGCACGGTTATATGGCATTTGATAAAGAACAGAAGATTCTCGTGCCTTTCCGCACTTGGCGCAACACCAACACCGGAAAGGCCGCAGCAGAACTCTCCTCACTTTTCAATTACAACATCCCTCTGCGCTGGAGCATCAGCCATCTGTATCAGTGCATCCTCGACAATGAAGAGCATGTGAGCAGCATCAAATACCTCACCACGCTGGCCGGCTATGTTCACTGGCAGGTGACGGGTCAGTTCGTGCTGGGTGTAGGCGACGCTTCCGGTATGATACCCGTTGACCCGAAGACCAAAACCTATGACGCAGAGATGGTCCGCAAGTTCGACGAACTGATTGCGCCGAAGGGATTCTCCTGGAAACTGCTCGACATCCTGCCGAAATCGCTGAACGCAGGCGAGAACGCCGGTTTCCTCACTCCTGAGGGTGCTAATCGCTTGGATGTGAGCGGTCATCTGAAAGCAGGTATCCCAGTTTGTCCTCCCGAGGGCGACGCAGGCACCGGCATGGTGGCCACCAACGCCGTGAAGCAGCGCACAGGTAACGTTTCTGCCGGCACCTCATCATTCTCGATGATTGTTCTGGAGAAGGAACTGAGCAAACCTTATGAGATGATAGACATGGTGACCACTCCCGACGGTTCGCTTGTAGCCATGGTGCACTGCAACAACTGCACGAGCGACCTGAACGCATGGGTGAACCTGTTCAAAGAATATCAGCAGTTGCTGGGCGTGCCCGTAGATATGAACGAGGTGTTCGGAAAACTCTACAACAATGCTTTGAACGGTGATGCCGACTGCGGCGGACTCATCTCATACAACTACATCTCGGGCGAGCCTGTCACCGGTTTGGAAGAAGGCCGTCCGCTCTTCGTGCGTTCCGCCAATGACAAATTTACCCTTGCCAACTTCATGCGCGCACACCTCTATGCCTCCGTCGGTGTGCTGAAGATTGGTAATGACATCCTTTTCAAAGAAGAAAAAATCAAGGTTGACCGCATCACCGGTCATGGTGGTTTGTTCAAGACCAAAGGCGTAGGTCAGCGTGTACTCGCTGCCGCCATCAACAGCCCGATTTCCGTCATGGAGACAGCGGGTGAAGGCGGTGCTTGGGGTATCGCCCTGCTTGCCGGCTATGCTGTGAACAATCCGAAGGGGCTCAACCTTGCCGACTATCTTGAAGAAGTTGTCTTCGCTGGCAACACAGGCGTATCCATCGCTCCTACAGCCGAAGATGTGGCCGGATTTGAGAAATACATCCAGAACTACAAACGCTGTCTGCCCATTGAGCAGAGCGCCGTGGAAAATAAATAAGTCGGAGAGTACCAGTGGCACAAGCGGGTCTTGTGTCACTGGTATTTCTGATAAAAAAGGGGGAAACCTGTTTTCAAACGTATTATTATATAAAACAAGATGAGAAAAATAAGCACCCTTATCCTTTTCGCAGCACTCACCCTGAATGCGAGTGCTCAGGATGCGACTGTGACCATTCATGCCAATGACGGCAAGTCAACTATCTGTAAAGAGATTTACGGTCAGTTTGCCGAGCACCTTGGCTCATGCATCTACGGTGGCCTCTGGGTGGGCGAGAACTCCCCCATCCCCAATGTCAACGGCTACCGCAAAGACGTGTTTGACGCGCTGAAAGCCCTTCAGGTGCCCGTATTACGCTGGCCCGGCGGATGCTTTGCCGACGATTACCATTGGATGGACGGCATCGGCCCTAAGAGTCAGCGCCCATCACTGCGCAACAACAACTGGGGCGGCACCATCGAAGACAACTCCTTTGGTACTCATGAGTTTCTGAACCTCTGTGAAATGTTGGGTTGTGAGCCTTATATCAGCGGCAACGTAGGCAGCGGCACGGTAAAAGAAATGGCACAGTGGGTCGAATACATGACCAGCGACGGTGACACGCCCATGGCCCGCCTTCGCCGCCAGAACGGTCGCGACAAGGCTTGGCATGTGAAATATTTCGGTTTGGGCAACGAGGCTTGGGGCTGTGGCGGTAATATGACAGCCGAGTACTACAGCAACGAGTACAAGAAGTTCAACACCTATCTGCGCGACTACAGCAACAACAAGCTCTACCGTATCGCCTCAGGCGCATCCGACTATGATTACGACTGGACGACCACGCTGATGAAAAACATCGGCAACCGCATGAACGCCATCTCTGTACATTATTATACTGTCAAAGACTGGGACCATAAAGGCAAAGCCACAATTTTCACCCCCGAGGAATATTACCTGACCTTGGACAAATGTCTTGACGTGGATAATGTGGTGCGCAAGCATTGCGCCATCATGGATGAAGCCGACCCAGATAACAAGATAGCCCTTCTGGTGGATGAATGGGGCACATGGTGGGACGAAGAACCCGGCACCATTCCCGGTCACCTGTTCCAACAGAACACCATGCGCGACGCCATGGTCGCCTCGCTGATGCTCAATATTTTCCACAAATATACTTACCGTGTGAAGATGTGTAACATCGCGCAAGTGGTCAATGTGTTGCAATCCATGATTCTGACAGACCAAAAAGGCACTGGCCACATGGTACTGACCCCGACCTATCACGTGTTTGAGATGTACAAGGGTTTCCAAGAGGCCACATGGTTGCCACTCGACTTGCAATGTGAGAACACGAAAGCCAGCAACGGCAACAATGTTGCTAAGGTGAGTGCTTCTGCCGCCAAGATGAAAGACGGCGGTCTGATTGTAGCCCTTTCCAATGTGATGCTCGACCAGGCTCAGGAAGTAAGCATCAATCTTGACGGATTCTCTGCCAAGAGCGTGACAGGCCGTATTCTGAACAGCAAGAACATTACCGATTATAATGATTTTGAGCACACCAACGTGGTGGCACCGAAAGAAATGAAAGACCTGAAGGTGAAGAAAAACGCTCTGACGGTGAAGATGCCGGCACAATCGATCATCGTGCTCAACATCAAATAAAGACTTTACGAAATCAACTGATTCATCTATTCAACATCTAATAAAAACAAAAACATGAACGACAACAAAGTGATGAACCGTGCGGCAGACAACATCCGTATTCTGGCTGCTGCCATGGTGGAAAAAGCAAAAAGCGGACACCCGGGCGGAGCCATGGGTGGTGCTGATTTCATTAACACACTGTACAGCGAGTTTTTAGTTTACGACCCCGAGCATCCCGAGTGGGAAGGCCGCGACCGTTTCTTCCTCGATCCGGGTCACATGGCTCCGATGCTCTACTCACAACTCGCACTGATTGGCAAATATGAGTTGGAAGACCTGAAAAACCTCCGTCAGTGGGGTTCAGTGACTCCCGGTCACCCCGAGCGTGAGATAGCCCGCGGCATTGAGAACACCTCTGGTCCTCTTGGCCAGGGTCATACCTTCGCTGTCGGTGCAGCCATCGCTGCAAAATTCCTGAAAGCCCGCCTTGGCAACGTGATGAACCAGACCATCTATGCTTACATCTCTGATGGTGGTGTGCAGGAGGAGATTTCTCAGGGTGCAGGCCGTATCGCCGGAAATCTAGGACTTGACAACCTGATTATGTTCTACGATGCCAATGCCATCCAGCTCTCTACCAAGACCGAAGTGGTGACCTGCGAGGACACCGCAAAGAAATACGAGGCTTGGGGTTGGTTTGTGCAGAAGATTGACGGCAATGACGTGGACCAGATTCGCGAGGCCATCAAGAAAGCCCAGGCAGAGAAAGAGCGTCCGAGCCTGATTATCGGTCACTGTGTGATGGGTAAAGGAGCCCGCAAGGCCGATGGCAGCAGTTATGAAAGCAACTGCGCTACTCACGGTGCTCCTCTCGGTGGCGACAACTTCGTGCAGACCATGAAGAACCTGGGTGCAGATCCCGAGAATCCTTTCGTCATCTTCCCCGAAGTGAAAGAGATGTATGCCAAACGTGCTGAAGAACTGAAGAAAATCGTGGCTGAGCGCTATGCCGCCAAGGCAGAATGGGCAAAAGGTCATCCTGAACAGGCCAAGCAATTGGAAGAGTGGTTCAGCGGCAAGGCTCCTGTCATCGACTGGGCAAAAGTGCAGCAGAAAGCAGGTGCCGCTACCCGTGGCGCATCCGCTACAGTGCTGAGCGTGCTGGCCGAAGAAGTGCCCAACATGATTTGCGCTTCCGCCGACCTTTCAAACTCCGACAAGACCGACGGTTTCCTGAAGAAGACCCACGACATCGTTCGCGGCGACTTCAGCGGTGCTTTCTTCCAGGCTGGTGTTGCTGAGTTGACCATGGCTTGCTGCTGCATCGGTATGGCTCTGCATGGTGGTGTCATCCCCGCTTGCGGTACGTTCTTCGTGTTCTCAGACTACATGAAACCCGCCGTTCGTATGGCCGCTTTGATGGAGTTGCCCGTTAAGTTCATCTGGACACACGACGCATTCCGTGTAGGTGAGGATGGTCCTACCCACGAGCCCGTTGAGCAAGAGGCACAGATCCGTCTGATGGAGAAACTGAAGAACCATCACGGCAAGAACTCCGTGCTGGTCGTTCGTCCAGCAGACGCCGAGGAGACAACCGTCTGCTGGCGCATGGCCATGGAGAACACCGACACTCCGACCGCACTGATTTTCTCACGTCAGAACATCGACATGCTTCCCGAAGGCAATGACTACAACCAAGCCATGAAGGGTGCATACGTGGTTGCCGGCAGCGACGAGGATTATGACGTCATCCTGTTGGCCAGCGGTTCTGAGGTTTCCACACTGGAAGCCGGCGCCGCCCTGCTGCGTGAAGACGGCGTGAAAGTGCGCGTGGTGAGCGTTCCCTCCGAGGGTCTGTTCCGCAACCAGCCGAAGGAGTATCAGGAGAGCGTGCTGCCCGCAGGCAAGAAAAAGTTCGGTATGACCGCTGGTCTGCCTGTGACTCTCGAGGGTCTCGTAGGCGCAGACGGTGTGGTCTGGGGCTTGCAGAGCTTCGGTTTCTCCGCACCTTACAAAGTGCTTGACGAGAAACTGGGCTACACTGGTCAGAACGTATATGAACAGGTGAAGAAACTTCTTTAACACCTTACTCCTCCCCCTTTGAGGGGGAGGTTCTTGATTTCCCTATATCACAAAAACTTTAACATTTTATGATGGAAGTGAAAACAATTGGCATAGCCAGCGATCATGCCGGCTATGAATTGAAACAATATGTGAAGAAGTATCTGGAGGAAAAGGGTTACGCCTACAAGGACTATGGCACCTATACTGACGATTCGTGTGATTACAGCGACTTCGGTCACGCTTTGGCGCGCGGCATCGAGGACGGCGAGGTCTATCCCGGCATCGCCATCTGCGGCAGCGGCGAAGGCATTAACATGACGCTCAACAAGCATCAGTCTATCCGTGCCGGATTGTGCTGGATACCCGAGATAGCTCATCTCATCCGTCAGCACAATGACGCCAACGTGCTGGTGATGCCAGGCCGTTTCATCGACGAGGAGATGGCCCGCCGCATCATGGACGAGTATTTCGCCACTGATTTTGAGGGTGGCCGTCATCAGCGCCGTATCGACAAGATACCTGTATAGGTGATGATTGACAAGAGATAAAACAAACGGAGCAGCCGATATCGGCTGCTCCGTTTGTTATGGTGATGGGTAGAATGGGAACTATGGGAGTGATGGAGTTTATCTGGTCTCTATTTGATGGCCTGGATATCCTGCCGTATGATTTTGTAGAGAAAGTTGACGGCATCATCCTCAATGTTATACACTTCAGCATGTTTGGAGTCTGTCAACGTAATCCGTAGTTCTCTCGCTTTTTTATCGAAGAAACTCATTTCCACACATCCCCCTTCTACGTTTTGCACACCGAGTGTGTGGGCTTCATCACCGTATTTGAATTGCCCCTTGTCGTCGATATAGAAAGGAGCCACGTTGATGACCATATAATCGCCGTAAGCCGAGTAATATTTGAGGAAATTTTTCTCCTCTCCATCATCAATGAGCCATTGTCCGACGATGGTGGTAAGGACGTCATGACAAGGCAGTTTTTTGGCATTAAGAGCCTGCTCGTAAGGTTCAAGGAGACAATCCATCCATACATTCTGCGCATAGTCATAATGATACCAGTCGGTCTCTTTGAGTTTGACATTACGGAGAACCGCCACGGTAAACCCGTCATCCAAGGAAAGCGAGACATGGTCACCATAATTATCGTAGTAGTATTGAGTGGAATAGTTGTACTCCTCACCTTCATACCACACATCCTCCAAGCCGAGTAATTGCTGGAGTGAATCGACATATTTGACATAGACTTTAATCTTCCCTTGGGTGGTCAGGTCAAGGCATATATCTTTCAGATGCGAGGGCAAGCCGTATCCTTTACTATGCCATACTTTTTTTATTTTCTTATCCACCGAAGTGGCGGCCTCCTCATCAGCATCACTGCCGCATGATGTGAGCGAAACAGCACCGACGGCAAAGAACGCCATCATCAGGAAGAGCCACAAGTATCTGCTTGATGATACTCTATTCTTTTTCATAATGGATTGATATTTTGAATTGAATAATTGCTTTATTTGACATTCACCCTTTTAGTGGGAGGAGCATCCGCGTTGCGACGATTGACGGTAGTGACGACCGCCTGTGCGAGATTGATGAACGCACGGCCTGTCATGGTGTCGCTGTCGAGGGCAGCAGGTGTACCTTTATCACCGCTTTCGCAAATACTTTGCACGATAGGGATTTGCGCCAAAAGAGGCACACCCATCTCACTGGCCAACTCCTTGCATCCCTCTTTACCAAAGATATAATAGCGGTTTTCGGGCAATTCTGCGGGTGTGAACCATGCCATGTTCTCAACCAGTCCGAGGATGGGCACGTTGACCTTGTCATTGCGATACATGTCGATGCCTTTGCGAGCATCAGCCAGCGCTACTTTCTGCGGTGTGCTCACAATGACCGCTCCCGTAATGGCAAGCGTCTGGAGCAGCGTGAGATGTATGTCGCTCGTTCCCGGGGGCGTGTCGAGAATGAAATAATCGAGTTCACCCCAGTCAGCGTCGGCAATAAGTTGTTTGAGAGCATTGCACGCCATGCCGCCACGCCATAGGGTTGCAGTCTCCGGACTGACAAAAAAACCAATGCTCAACAATTTGACACCGTATTTCTCAATCGGCTCAATCAGGTCGCGTCCGTCCACTTTGACCGCGTATGGTCTGGCATCCTCTACATCAAACATTTTCGGCATGGAGGGGCCGAAGATATCGGTGTCGAGCAGACCGACACGATAGCCTAAACGTGCAAGAGCAATGGCGAGATTTGCACTGACAGTGCTCTTCCCCACTCCACCCTTACCGGAACTTACGGCGACGATGTTTTTCACCTGCGGCAACAATTTGTCGGGTTCAGGTCTTTTCGTCTGAAATTCGGCCGTGATACCCACGACCACATCTTTACTCACATGATAGTGAATGGCTGCCTCGGCAGCCTTGATTGTTGATTTGATAAAGGGGTCGGTATCACGAGGGAAAATGATAGAGAATGACACATTCATTCCATCAATGCGGATATTGTCGGCCACCATTTCATTTTCCACCAGGTTTTTCTTATTTCCCGGATAGGTAACAGTGGCAAGCGCATCCAAGATGAGTTTCGGATAGAGATGCATATTGGGTTTGAGATTTGAGGTTTGAGATTTGAGGTTGGGGTGAATATTGAGATTGCAAAGGTAGTGAATTTATTGATAAAAAGGAAAGAGTCTGTGTTAATTTAACAAACCCTTTCCTTTTACTTATCATCCTTATGATTTATTTCCGTTGTTTTATTCCTGCCTTTCTTTGTTGGCGTTCTACATAGAGCGGGTCGTTGTAGGTGCGTTCCCAATTATCAAGCAATTCGCGGTTTTTCTTCCTCGCTTTCTTGTTGAGCGGTTTCTTTCTAAACATTTCGAAGAAATCAAACTGTACCATGGCTGGAGGAGGCGCATAAAGCGGAGCATCGCGAGTGGCGTCGGCAACCATCGATTTGATGCCTTTTCTGCCTTCGCCCCATACCACCACCTCGTTGAGTGTGTTAGCACGTGGCAAGAGGAAAATTGTGTCAACCATCTCATGGCGTTGCACAGTAGTACTGAGGAACTTGGGATGCGTAATGGTGGCACTGGAGAAAGGCCGGTCGATATGCGCCATACCCCTGTAATCGGTCTTGGCCACACTACCTGAGTCGGTGTAAATCTTCGCGTCGCGAAGGGGGACGCCCGACTCGATGTCGGCCACCACCACATCCAATTGCGCCTTTGCAGGAAGAGCACCTATCAGCCACAACGCCAGTCCTAAAACGCCTATTATTCTCATATGCATATCAAAAGTACGTTTTACATGGTGTTCAGTAAAGTCATTTTACAGATATTAACATGATAATTAATTATTTTTTTCAACGGATGACAGGAATTAACCTAAAAAGAATAAAAATGGCAGATAATATTTGGAATGTATTGATAAAACCGCTATATTTGCAAAATCAAACGACCCGATTCTTGCCCCTTTAATTACAGGGACACAGATAAAGAAACAAACCGTCAAACCATACATCATGAAGTATTCAACGATAGTCAGATACGCATTGGCCACTGTTGCCATCGTAGCATTCACATGTAACATATCGTCCTGCAAAAGCCGTCAATATGTAGGACCTGTCAACGGCAAGATACTTAAGTCAGACGACTTGATGAAGGACTCCAAGACGACGGACAACACTCCGATTCAACAACTTAACAGTCTTGATAATAAATGAAGAAAGAGAGGCGCAATTGGATGTTGGCGATATTGACCGGTACAATGGGCGTACTGGGCTTTTCATCTTGTTGCAGCCACAAGAATGTCAATGTCATTGATGTGCCCCTTACTAAATACGGGCCTCCAGTCAGCTTTGACCAACCTATAGAATTGATAGAAGTTGAAATTGATGGCAAGACCGTACAAATGACGCGCGAACAATATCAGGATTGGCGCAAGAAACAGCAACAACAATTTGAGCCGCGCAAATACGGTCCGCCTCCCACTGATTTCCACTAAATTTTGGTATTTTTCAATTAAGTTTTCAGGCAATATCCAACAGTTGTTATCATGCTTTATAAAGCGAGGAACCTCATTTACATCATACTTGCCGGCTGTTTATCGTTGCTGGGTTTTTCTTCATGCCGTTCTTCGAAGAGCGTAACAATAGAGAACGACAAAGAGAAACAGATTATTCCCCGTAATGATCCGGGACGTATACGCCTGATGTACGGTGTACCTACACGGAAGTATATACAGCCAGAAAAAAGAAAAGAAGATATAAAGGAGGAGGATAAGTAGATAAAGCGATTACGTGTATTGCCAATGCTGTCGCTCAGGAAAAAACTCGGTTTAGAGATAGAACATAAGTTACAAAACATCCTGATTAAGGAGCATCCTCTCCGTCAGCTGTTTTGGGAGAGCACATTGCGCTGCAATGTGTCTTGTCGTCACTGCGGCAGTGATTGCAAGAAATTGCCAGACAAGCCCGACATGCCGTTGGAAGATTTTCTGCCTGTTCTCGATAATATCGCCGCTCATACCGACCCCCACAAAGTATTTGTCATCATCTCTGGCGGCGAACCTCTGGTGCGCGACGATTTGGAGCGTTGCGGTCATGAGATTTACAAGCGCGGTTTTCCATGGGGCATGGTGACCAATGCGCTGTATCTGACCAAGGAGCGTTTCGACGCACTGGTTGATGCCGGTATGCACTCGATGACTGTCAGTATCGACGGACTGAAAGAGAACCACAACTGGATGCGCCGTCATAAAGACAGTTTTGACCACTGCTCTGAAGCGTTGGATATTCTCGCCAATCAAACGAGCGTGATATATGATGTGGTGACATGTGTCAATACCCGTAATTACGATGATTTGCCTGCACTCAAAGAATTCCTTATCAGCAAGAATGTGCCCGGGTGGAGGATATTCACTATTATCCCCGTAGGGCGTGCGGCGAATGACCCCGAGATGCAGATTTCGCCAGAACAACTGCGAGGTTTGATGCAATTCATCAAAGCCAACCGCAAAGAGGGGCGCCTGCACACGTCCTACTCTTGTGAGGGCTTTTTGGGAGAGTTGGAAACCGAGGTGCGCGACCATTTCTATTTCTGCCAGGCAGGTGTAATGGTCGCATCGGTACTCATCGACGGCAGCATCTCCGCTTGTGGCAGCATCCGCGCGAATTACCATCAAGGCAATATCTATCAAGATGATTTCTGGGAGGTTTGGCAGAATAAGTTCCAACCCTACCGTGACCGCAGTTGGATGCGTAAAGACGAGTGCAAAGACTGCAAATATTTCCGCTATTGCCGCGGCAACGGCATGCACCTTCGAGACAGTGAAGGCAAACTGTTGCTGTGTGACCTGAAAAAACTGAAAAGTTAAAGGGGCTGCGACAAAACCGCCGTCAACGACTAAACAATCACAAATACTCTATTTGCGCTTTTTCGACAACGACCCATCGGCCGCGGTCAAGGCGTGCTGTGCCAGGTGTGCAGGTGAAACGCGACGACTTGGCTGTAGAGAACGAGCAGGCACGCTCAATGTATTTTTTCGAACTGTTGTTGGCTTTGCTGAGCTGGGTGTCGCTCATGGTCACGAAACGAAACTCCGCCTTGCCATTGCCCGTCAGGCGGAACTCATAATAGGTATCTTCAGTCTGTGCGGATTGTCGTGACGCATCGTCGAACGTTCCGTCGTCTGCAGGCCAACGGAAATAAAACACATCATCACGTACGGGAACGGCAGTCTTTTGCATCTGCACCGTTTTGGCGGTGAGCGGCTCGGAGTAAAACATTTTTTTCTCCATCGAGGCAAGCCGCTCATCGAGCAGACGCAAGGTCTCGCGCCGCTCAGCAATCTCACGTTCCAACTGCTCTTTCAATTCTTTTTTTGAAGCGAAATAATCGGTCGCCTCTTTCTCATAGGCGTCATTTTTCTGACTTACCGAACGGATACGAAACTCGATGTATGCAATGGCTGCAGCGAAAAGGAGAATTGTTAGTATAAGCATCTTTTCTAGTTCGAAAGTATTTAATGGCTACAGATCAATAAAATACTGACCCTACCCATATTCCTCCCCTACAATAGGGGAACGGGCTTACGCCATTGGAAGAATTATGAATTGTGAGTAGCGATATGGTATGCGAGGCGACTGATACCACCAGTGAGCGGGATAAAGAAGAGCGAATCGTTGATTTCGGGGTTCTCCTCGCCCGCCATGTCATCGCGACGGGCAGCCAGCACCTTGTTGAAATCTTGTTCGGCCTTCTCAGTCATGATGTTGCGGAATTCAGCAAACTCGCGTTCATTCGCCACACCGAAGTACTTGGCGAAAGAGTACTCCCCGTTGAGATGGAAGAAGAACTCTACAAAGCGGAGATAATCGTCGAGGACTTCGCGGCGCACACCGTCGGTAATATCCTTATATCGAGGTTGCGTGATTTTGTCAAGTGTTGCAGAACCCGTGCAGAAGCGAGTGATTTCCTCCACATATGCCACGACGAAACGATCTTTCATATTCAGTCCGCCCTTGCAAGTGATTTCCTTCGGGTTTTCTACCAGTTTCAACTCCACCTTGCCATCGTCGCCCAATATCTCGTTGAAAATATGACGAGCCAAGGATTGTAGAGCGTCGATGCTTCCTATCAATGTGAGCACCTTCGAAGCCGTACCGCTAACGGTGATGTATGCCGGCGTGGGCAATGACTTGGTTTTAAGCAGACGTGCGGCATAATAGATTTCCGCGGCATAGAAGAGAAGCAGTACCACACGCAACTGGCTGTTGCCCCGCAACTCCTCGGAGAAAGACACACCGCGTCCTTGCATACGGGGATTGCTGTCGAGCGAATAGAGGAATGAGACGAACTCGGCACTTGAGCGTTTCGATTTCTCATACACATCGCTCACACCTGTGATGTCACGCAATTTAAGGTCAAAATCGGGCGCAAAGGCACGCACGAATCCATTGTATTCACTTCCCCGTCCGAGGAAATCGCCGTATATATTGTTGCCTGCGAAACGTACAGACGATATGAGCACCGCCTTGTTGTCGCGATGATAAACTACGAAATCGGTCGTACCGCCACCGATATCCATCGAAACGACAGGCCTTGTCTCGGCATCGACATCCTCTTTCTTTGTGTAATAATAATAGGGGGCGAGCGACTCCGCCACTTTCTGCAAGCGTGCACCCTGCGGTGCGATTAGTTTGCGGCAGAGTTTGTTCCACGACGCTTCAAGCGCAGCTATCTGATAGGGTTGCATACAAACGGGGTAGAACCATGTGATGCCCGTGCGCGAGAGCATACCGCCAGAGAGGAGCACTTTATTACGTATGAGCATGAGCAATTCCTCAAAATATGCCTCAACCAAGAGGTTATTTCCGCGGCTGTTGTTCCATTTCAGGTCGGGTCTCGTCTCGTTGTAGTCGTAAGTATCCTCTTTCTCATAATGGAAACCGATGTTATAATCAGCCAGAGGCAGCACATCGCGTCCTTCGACAGTGTGGCCAGTGCGGAAACAAAGGTTGGTACGCATGGGGAACCGTGCCACCTCGCCACTGCCGATTGTTACAGGCAGGAACTCTTGCATATAAGCCTGAGCGGGACCTCCGAAGAACGTCTCCAATCCCTCGGAGTCCAACAGATTGACCGTGCGTTGCGAGAGAGAGTTGAGAGGAAGTACCTGAGTCTCTTCCTGTGCAATGACAAATGGTCTGGCCTCAGAATCGGTGTCGGTCTGATATTCGATATGAGTATTGGTCGTGCCGAAGTCGATGGCGAAATCAAACACCTTATTCCCCATTTTCACCTCACGATAACGCGGTATGAGCACACCTTCAGCGTCGCCATTGCTAACGCATATATAATCAAACTCATCGTCCAGACAGAAATAGCGGGATGAAAGAAAATGCTGTGACTTGTCGGCACGGTCAACCTGCACCGCATCCATAGGTTCGACAGCATGGTTTTGATAGGCTTTGACCGTATATTGATACTGGTCTTTTTTGTAACCCGTGGTATCTTCATCAACGAGATAGATACGCTGTGGACGGGCTATCGAAGGCTCATCAATGTGGTAAGAGGGGAAGAGGAAAATATCAAATCTGCCTTCCACCACAGGCCACACATCTCTGGCGGAATCGGCAGTAGCCTGCATGGGCGTGTAATCTCGTCTGAGGGCGATGTATCTGCCTTTTTGGACAGGTATATTGACCACTGCGCGAATGATTCCGCCGGGCAGTTCGCTCAAAGAAAAGACGGGTGTGGATGAAGTGCCCGCAAACCCTGCAACAGTCTTTACAGAGAGATAGCGGAAGATGGCAGGTTTCAGCGGCATGAGATAAGGACAGTCGTCATTGACTTTCCGTCCATCTCGCTCCAACGATGTGACATAAGCCGCATCATTGACGGGATATGGCAAGCGGATGAGAGTCGGTTGGAACACATCATCAGCTGTCAGATAAGGATATTGCGTAGAATCAAAGGGCAACGTACGTTCCTCCATGGTACGCTGATCGGCCTTCGGAGCCATGAGGTGCGCGTTCCAGTCGGCAGTGACGTAACGCATGCCATTCTCGAAATAAGGCTCTGCAGGAAGCACAAGCGGCGGACGGTCGCAGGGTTTCTCAGCCAAGATGCGGAAATCACTGTCGGTAGCGATGGTATTGCCACGCAAGCACATCAGAGGGATATCACCGGGTAATAAAAGTTGTGAATTGCCCGTCTGGAGGGGCATATACATACTGGTATATAATCCCGGTGTATATGTATTCAACCTGTTTTTGAACTCGGTTTCCTTATCTGCTCTAAAGCAGGCATCTACATACGCGTAGAACTCATGGTAGAGCGCATTGAACTCCGGCTGTTTGGCCAACAGATAAACAAATTCGCGGAAACGCTGGTCGCGGTCGATGAGCGAGCGGTAAGTGCCGTCGGCATCAGGATGAAACGCCTCGTGATAATTGCTGAGATAGACGCCCTTGACATAGGAAAGGTCATTGGCGGAAGCCATGCACACGGACGTGGGAGACGTGCCGCCCACGATATTGATTTGTCCGAGTGCCCCCTCGCCCACATAGTTGAGCATATAGACGAACTGCATCTGGTCGAAATGGAACGACTGAGCATCTTGAGAGAGGAAGAGGGCGAGTGTTTTCGCCACGCTCTCATGCTCATTCACACCGTCGGAAGCCAAAGCCTGCAGGTCACGGTTCTTATCCCAAGCCACGATTTGGAACACCTTTTCATATTTGGCTTAGTAGCCGAAAAAAATCTCGAGTACATCGAGCGCATTAGCCACGAGTTTGTGATAGATGGTGGATCCGCGCTCATTGCCCCTCTCCGCACAAAAGGCGAAAGCCGTTTTGGTCAGTTCGTATCCTGCAAACGGTGTGGGTATGGAAGTAATGGGCAGCGAAGCCTTCGCACCGTTAGGATCGTCGATGGCCTCGATGTCTTTTGACCCGATCTGAGCGGTTTCCTGCCATCCGTCGATGGTCTCTGCGCCTTTATGGAATCTGAAAACGTATGGCATATCCTGATTTAGATATTATATTTTCGTTTGATGACATTGTTGATGGCGGTCTCGTGCACTGTCATGAAGAAATTGTATGCATCGAGTCCTTTGATACGTTTCATCGACACATCTGATATCTCGGTGTCGATGGCGGGATACCCTTGCAGGTTCTTTCCGAAGATGCGGTCCATCATGGACGTTTTCCGAGGCTCAATGCCTTTGATGGTATCGAACACATCTTTCTCGTTGGTATATAACTCGAATGGCTGGAAAGAACGCTGATTGTCAGACAGTTCCTTGAGCCATTGTGAGCGGTATGCATCGGCGAACTGGCCCAAATCAATAAAGAACGCATCGGAATAAGATGTGTTTTTCATGGCGTTGGTCTTTGCCCAAGCATAATTTTTAGTCTCATTGAAATGCTCGAGATAGAAACGCGAGAAAAGATAGAAACTGATCATCTCACGCCCCATCTGGCTGAAGGTAGATGCGCCCAACTCCGACAATGTGAGGGGATTGAAATCATGCTGCACGCCAAACTCACGGAAAGACGTTTGGGTACCGTTGCGCTGGTGCTGCACATCAGAACGGCAGAAGTCGACGATGCCCAAAGCCGCCGCCAATTCCACGAAATGCGCCTTATTGCGCTGCTCTGTCGCACCTTCCACGTTGTTGTAGCGGTTTTTGATAGCATCGCAGACATAATAGAGTGCATCTACATCGAGATTGCCGATATAGTACTTCAATGCGGCTTTTGTCTTAGAGATGAAGGTTTCCATTTTTATCTGGCTCTCCTTATCATCTTTGAGCCCGAAGTAGGGCAACACAGACACCGCACCGATGGGTGCATTGGCAATGGCCGAGGAATTGGGTATATCAAGCGCCTCTGCCTCGCGGAATGTTTTCTGGAATAAGGGGAATCCCGCCGCTCCCGTTCCACCGAAGATGCTGGAGATGATGAACAGTTTGTCGCCACTCTGGAAATTTTGCAACAATGACACGAGCGACTCGGTGTTCATGGGGTCGTTGAGCACAATGGCACCCATGTTGGGATTGCCTTTGAACCCTACATCAAGCGGGCAATTGAGGTTACTGTCAGAGAAAAGGAGCGAGAAAAGGGCCTGATTGGGGTCGGCATGACCTTCAGACGTGAAACGATTGTATGCTATATAATCGCCAAACCTCATGTTAGCCACATTGTTGAGATGGAGACGGAAATTGGTCCCCATGTCATCAATCTGTGTGAAGAAATAACCACGTTTTTCAGGTCTGTTGTCAAACGACAGGTGTTCACGTATTCTCTGATAGAGTTGCATCAGCCCCACCGTGCGTGTGAGGTCGCCGTTTGACGTGTCAGGATCGACAATGACAGGCACGATGGTGTCGATATTCTTTCCAAGTGACACACCCGATGCCAACAACATGGTTAGCGACCGCAACACACGTGCGCCCGTTCCGCCGATTCCATAAATATAGAGTTTGCTCATTATTTGGTTTGAGGTTTGAGATTTGGAGTTTGAGATTAATAGCTACGAGTAACTATAGAAGCTATATACAATTTAGAATGGGACGTTGCGGCAACGGCTGCTGAATGATTTGAAGAGCAGCGATGCAATGATGTAGAAGATGAAAGCCCAAACGAAGACGATAACGGCAAAGGTGATGTAATCACTGGTTACGATCTCCGCATCATAGATATTCTCACGGAAGGCGTAATCTTCTAATTTGGCACGTGCGATAACCACAGCTACCACAGCAGAAACAACTGCAGACAAAGAGCCTATCATGGCCCATTTTCCTGTCCGTGCCAACATGATATGGTCGAGCACGATATAATAGACAAATGCGACCGCCACGGGCAGGAGCAGCATCACATAAAAAACTGAACTATAGCCATCAGCGGCATACATGTATTTGGAAAAGTCGCCCAGATAAGCGGCGTCCCACAATTCAAAAAGGTTGGTAATCAGTTCCATTTATATGGAGGTTTAGGGATGAGGGTTGAGGGTTTAGTGTTCTATTGGGGGATTGAGAGTTGACGGTTGAGGGTTGAGGGTTGAGGGTTTAGGGTTCTATTGGAGGGATTGAGAGTTGAGAAATTTAGTTTACTCGTATCTTCCTACGGTGACTTTAAGTTGGAAGATGTCCTGACCTGTTTTTCCTCTGACATTGTGGAAGGCGCCATAGATGCCTTTGACCAACTCATACAGAGCATAGGACTGGTCGGGTGCAGGGTAACCCGTGAGATGTTTGTCGTAACTGCTTTGTTTGACCCAATCGGGTATTCTGTTTTTCAGTTTGATGGTTATTTCCGGCGCATAGCCCTGAGTATTTCCCACTGCGAGTTGCATGATGATGGGATGGACGAAATAGTCACTCTCAGAGAATTTAGCCTTATCGGTGAGTGTCACCAGCCGATATTGTTCGGGCGAAATCTCATAGTTGGCTGTATCGAGCAGATAACTACGGTCAACAAACAACTGTTCCACGCCAATGCCAACGGCGAACTTCAGGTCATCCTGCTTTTGGTCAGTCACGATGTTGTGGATATTGATGCGGTCGTGTGCGGGGTGGATTCTCCGTGCATTGGTGAATCCCGAGGTGAGCACACGTGCCGTCTGCTGGTCCAAGTCCCATGTTTTTTCCGACGACATGAGAAATTTGTTTCTCAATCCGGGCATACCCGTCGAAGTGTTTTCCAATTCCATGTGGGCGACCATGACAGCCAACTGGTCTTTGCCACCCATCATGACTATCTAATAAGGGCGCTTGCCATAATACATCATAGGCATGTTGCCCTCATAGTGATAGCCCTGGAACAGAGATTCCATCTGCATGAATATAACGCCAAACTCCTTGCCTTTGTCCTGATATTTTCTGATGGCTTTCATGAAGGTGCCCGTGGTGGACGACGCAGCGGCAGAGAGCAGGTTGCCCACATTATCCACATCGTAAATACAGTCACTTACGAGCACACTGACCGTATCGCCCTGAGTGTGGTCGAGCAATTGTTTAAAGATATGGTTGATGTCTGATGAACCTGTATGTCCCACTTTCATGGAGTTGGTGTTCAGATTCAAAACGAAATTGTTAAGATCCTGACAGATGGGAGCGTCATAGATGTCATCATTGACGAAGAAAATCTTCGTGTCGTCATAATAGCCGTCGGCTTTGGCTATGAGATGTCCGAGTGCATTCTTGAACTGCGTGTTCAAAGTGACGAAACCGTCCATCGACCCGGAATTCTCCAGATAGATTCTGACCACGGGTTTCGCCGTATTCATTGTCGCCGTGTCAGGAGGGAGATAATTCCCGTTGCCGGAGCGGTGTCCAGCAGGGCGACTGATAAAAAATATGACAGCACCCACCACTGCTATGAGCAGCAGAAGTGCGAGAGATTTTCGTTGCATGCAATAGTGTAAAATTCGAATCTGTCACCCACCGTAATGAATGACGGCACAAAGATACGAATTTATTCTGATTTTGCCAAAGATTTCATATTTTTTGGCTAAAAGATGGGGTTACAAAAAGAAGGAGATAGAGGAACATTTCTCCTTCTATCTCCTTCTTTATCTCAAATTATCTTTTTAGAAAGTCATTTTCAGGTCAATGCCCACCTGCACGGGATTTCCGCGCTGTGCGAAATAATACTTCGTACCGGATGCCGCCGATGGTACGGCAAAGGTATTGTAATTGGTATCGGTGAGGTTGCGGCCCCAAAGGCTGACATTCAGCCATCCGAAATCGGCGTCGAGATGTGCACCGAGGACAGCATACACATCCTGCGACATGTCATTTGCCTCATCCCAATAGGTCTTTCCCTGTCCGTTGAGGTTTGCACCAATGGTGAGAGCCTTGACAAAAGAACCCTGGAAGGGATGGCGGTAATCGGCAGAGGCATAGAACGTGTGCATGGGCACGTAAGGCACGTAATTGTCTTTGTAACTAATGTTTTTCGTCTCGCCGCCTACAGTCACCTGATCATCGTATTCCTTGAACACGGCATGGGTGAAACCATATCCAGCCGACCATGACAGGCGGTTGTCAAAGGCCTGCCCGCGAAGCGACGTCTCAATACCGCAACTATAACTTTTACCAGCATTGACCATCATACGTCCAAAGCCGTAATTACCCGCCATGACAGAGAGTTGCTGGTCGCGCACCTGCATATAGAATGCACTGAAATCGAACTGCACAGAGCGCTCAAAAAGGTTGAGGTGTGTGCCCGCCTCGTAATTCCAGCTCACTTCAGGTTTGTAAGCGATGGTCTCGCGGATATTGGCGTAATCCTCATCGGTGTGAGGCACATCGTAATCACCACGCATGGCATTTTGTGAATTGGCGTTGAGTTCCGTCTGCAAGACGTCAGAGAACATCTGAATATTGAACCCGCCTGCACGATATCCTTTGCTTACTGTCGCATAAACATTGCTGCCATTGTCGTCGAACTTGTATATCAGACCGATTTTCGGAAGTAATTGCCCGAAATTATTGTTCTCCTTATGCGCGAGGATCGATGATAGCACATAGGTAGCCTCCGTACCCATCACATTGGCTGTCATGGCCATGGCTGCCTTGGTATCATATTCCACCTCGCAACGAGTGAAATCATAGCGGAGGCCGAGCGTAGCGGTCAAACGGTCGGTGATATCGATGTTGGACTCATGGAAGAAACCGAGATTGAGTTGTGGGGTGCGGAACAATCCCGGCACATCCATCGTGACATTCATCGAGACGCCCCCAGCCTTCTCGATAGCCGCCTTGGCCGCGATTTCAGCCATCGGTTGGGGCATACCCTGTTGCACCATGCGCGCAGCCATAGATTGCACCATGGCATTGTACATGGCCGTCTGTATACCATTGGCAATGGGAGCGGTGATGCCCTCGCCGAAATAGACGGGCGCAATGGTCTTCAGCCATGTGTAAGAGCCGAAAGCGCCGACGGTCCAATGCCAGCGACTAAGGTTGTTGCTTTTAACAACAAACTCCTGCGAGATGGCGTTTTGGAATTGCCGCTGCTCTAAGTGCATGAAATCTTCGGGCAGATAGTCTTGATCCATCATCATGTAATCCTTCAGATATTGATATGACGTGGTGGAGAAGAAATCAAATCCATTGGCTTCGACCTTAAAATTAAGCGCGGTATTGAACATATTACGGCGGTAATTGCCCTGTCTATTGGTCGATGGCGACGAGGTTTTTCCCGTCTCTTGGTTCATCACGCCATAAGGGAAGCCATTTTGGAAAACATACTGATAATCAGCAATATAATCAAAAGAAACACACTGAGAAATCTGCCCCAAAAGACGCAGTTTACCGCCTGCCTCATTCATCAGGTCAGCACGTTCGCCACTAAACAGATTACGGAAAAAGCCATTTTGTCCGTTATAGAATCCCGCCAGACTAAATGCGAAGCGGTCAGACAGTTTCTGATAATGCGCTGCTTCAACATTGCGATAGAAATGCGAGCCAAAACCGAGTTTAACATCCGTGCCCTGGTAGCGAATGGGATTCTTGGAATACATACGCACCAGACCGCCCTCTGTGTTCTGTCCGTAGAGTGTGCCTTGGGGGCCACGGAGCACATCCACGCGGTCGAGTTCATAGGTATGGAAATTGAACGCGCTCTTACTCAACAGCGGCATGCCATCGACATAGATG
>CAMJAO010000008.1 GCA_946403615.1 uncultured Prevotellaceae bacterium | reverse complement strand
GAGATGGGGAGAATGAGTTTACCGTTGATGGGGCACAACTCAATCTGATCGACAAACCACTGTTTTTTCTTCTCCTGCGCCTCGAGGAGTTCTTGCGGTGAAATATCATTCACCGCCAGAGTGATACGTTGATATTTGTTATACTGGTAGAAGTCATGATTGTCGAGGTGGGTGCGCTTTTTAGCCGCCACCACCCTTTTCATGAGTTCTACAGCGGGATTGTCTTTCCTGCTGTACTTACTCTTCTTAGATTTTACCACCACCTCTTCGAGAGCCTGCGCCTCAGGTTTCAGACGTATGACCATATCCGCCTTGGTATTGGCGTTGATGGGTATTTGTTGCTGTTTATAACCGATGGCGCTGACGGTCAGCGTCCATCCATTGTGGCGTTCAATAGAAAAGCGGCCGCTGGCATCGCTGGCCACGCCGATATGATTTCCTTTATAGAACGCCGATGCGAAAGCGATGGTATCGCCGTTCTCATCGTCGAGCACCACGCCTGTAATCTTTTGTGCGCTGACAGTCTGAGCCAGCATCAAAATCCAAAAGAGTGTAAATAAAAGTTTAGTCGATTTCTTCATCTGCCTCGTACCCACCCATTTCCCGGATGGCATTTTTCAGCATTGTGTATTGTTGGTATAAATTGTTGACAGGCTCTTCGCCCTTAGTATAGTCGTGCATGGGGCTTTTGAGGTAAAAACTCAAGAACCGCTGTATGCCGTAGCGTCCGGCCCGTGCCGCCAAGTCGGAGAGCAGACAGAGGTCGAGCAGCAGAGGTGCGGCAAGGATGGAGTCGCGACAGAGGAAATTGATTTTCACCTGCATGGGATAGCCCATCCATCCGAAGATGTCGATATTGTCCCAACCCTCCTTGTTGTCGTTGCGGGGCGGGTAATAGTTGATGCGCACCTTGTGGTAATAGTCAGCATAGAGGTCGGGCTGCTCTTCGGGCTTTAGAATAGTCTCGAGCGTGGAGAGTTTGCTCACCTCTTTGGTACGGAAGTTGGCTGGTTCGTCAAGCACCAGTCCGTCGCGGTTTCCGAGGATATTGGTAGAGAACCAACCGCTCAGTCCGAGGCAACGGGTACCGATGACGGGAGCGAAACCGCTTTTGACGAGCGTCTGTCCTGTCTTGAAGTCTTTACCCACGATGGGCATCTTCGTTTTCTCAGCCAGTTCCCACATTGCGGGAATGTCCACGGTAGTGTTGGGTGCCCCCATGATGAAAGGCGCCTCTTCGCTCAGTGCGGCGTAAGCATAACACATCGACGGAGCGATATGCTCCACATCGTTGTCTTTCATCGCTTTTTCGAGAGCTTCAAGCGACCCGTGCACCGGCTCGTAAACCGGCACATATATTTCCGTTGACGCAGCCCAGATGACGACGACACGCGCCACGTTATTCTCTTTTTTGAACTGTCGGATATCCTCCCTGATTGCCTCGACCATTTCCCAACGCGTATTGACATCTTTCACGTTGTCACCGTCGAGACGCTTGGCATAGTTCTTGTCAAAAGCAGCCTTCATCGGCACGATTTTCTCCAGTTCGTCGCGTACGGGCTCAATGTCTTTTTCTCTGAGCACCTCGGCATACATCGCCGCCTGATAGGCGTTTTGGGGATAAACATCCCATGTGGCGAACACCAAGTCATCCAACTTTGCAAGCGGCACTATCTCTGCGAAAGGCAGATATTGTTTATTGTCGCCTTTACCCACGCGTATTTTGTCATACTGTGTCAATGCTCCCACGGGCTTTGCAAGTCCTTTTCGAGCCATCAACACACCCGTGAAGAATGTTGTAGCAACAGCGCCACACCCTACCACCATGACTCCTAATGAGCCATCGGCATTCTTCACGTTTGCATGTACTTTTTCCATGTTTTATAGTATATTTTGTTTTTTAACAGGTCTCTGTCAATTCCCGTAAATCGGTGATAGTGCAGTCAGCCACGGACTCGTCGACCGGAAGGTCGTTCCACCCCTCGCCTTTGAGCCACACCGTGCGGCATCCTATGCTGTGGGCGGGCATGATGTCTTTTTCGATGCTGTCGCCCACAACGGTCACCTCTCCAGATTGCAATCCCAATGCCTCCACCCCCATTTGGAAGATGCGCGGGTCGGGTTTTCTTATACCGACCACACTCGACTCGATGACTCGTTGAAACAGCCCGTCGAATCCGAATTCCCGCAGCACCACCGGCATATTTCCGTAGAAATTGCTGACGAGCACCATAGGCACTTCTGAAGCGAGTTTTGTGAGCACTTCACGGCTATAAGCGGTTGAAACCATCACCTCGTCATACAATGTGTGGAGCAGCCGTCCGCACGTTTCTTCGCAAAGGTCTTCAGTCGTGGTCCAATAGCCATTCTCACGCAGGAGCTGCAACTCCAGTTGGAGTTTTATTTGCAGCAGTTGGCGGAAAGAGTGCTCTGGTTGTATCACTCGATGAGAGCCCAAATAGCGTTCGGCAAAGATGTATGCCTCGCGGAATTGCTCCCAGCTGACCGGCACGTTTTCACGCTGATAGGCGTGCCATATTTTTTTCCCCCAGTGACAGCCCCCCGTATCGAGAGTGCCGCCGTAGTCAAAGACATAACCCTTAGTCTGCATCATGGTCAGAGGGCGTCGAAACATCCGAATTTTCAAGGGTTTCCGGCGAGACCTGGGGCTCCGAGGGTTCCGAAGATTCGGAGGGGTGATTTATCTCTTCCATCAGCCTGAGCGACAGATGCTCATGATGTTTGTGCATATACACGTAAATCATATTGAACACCGATATCTCCAAGAGGAAATAGACCCAGGGGCAATTGAACAGACAGGTGACGTAGAGACAGATGGCACGTGTGTTGAACGAGAGGATATTCGCATAAGGCATCAGCGGTCTGCTGCCGGCGAGGAAACGCTGACGTAAATCCTCCGGCATCTGGTCGATGTCAGGGTAGTGCTCTATGAGAGCGGCATAGAAATTCTGGAATCGCGGCGTAGCCTTCTCCTGCCTTTTGCAGTAGTTGGCATAGTTGTAATGAAACGCACGCGGCCAGAATGCCCCTTTCTCAGGCAGACTGTCATAGATGGCGCGCTGCTGGGCAGAGGTGTCGAACTCACTCTCAGATTTTCCTTTCAGGAAGAAGAGATGTATCTGGCGGTAATAATCCGCCAGCATGGCTTGTGGCGAATGGCTGAGAATACCCGCCAGGAATGCGAGCACCCAAATCCATATACCCCAAGTGGGACTGTCGAAATAGAACGACGTGGACAACGCCTGCGGCATCATCCTCAGACACAGCGCCGCATAGATGGAGAAAAACCACACATCGCCGGCAAATCCGTCGAGCACACGACCCACAAACGTCTTCTGCCCTGTCATCCTCGCCAACTGTCCGTCGGTAGAATCGCAGAAATTGGCAAACATCAGCAACAAGATGCCACCCACATTGTACCAAAATCCGGTGTGGTAAAACATAAAAGCCGCCCCTATGCCCAAAAACATGGAGAGGATGGTGATGGTGTTGGGATGCACGCCCAAGCGTTTCCATATCAACGCGAACCATAATCCGATAGGTCGCGTGAAATGGACATCGAGCCATTCCTCGGTGTCGGCAGATTTCAATGATTCTTTAAGCAGTTGCTTGAAAGTTTTCTCTTCTTGCATATATAGCGCGGAATGAACCGCTACTTCAAATTCAGATTAACAACTCAGTGATGGCGTCAGCAGCAGCCTCACGACATCGGGAGAATGACGGCCAGTCGTTGAAATCGATGATACAAAACTGTCCTTGTTCCGTCACGACAGCATCGCCACCGTAGACAGGGACACCGACTAAGCGCGAAAGTCTTTCGGCCTCATGGCGCAAATGATCCAGCTCGAAGGGATAGTGGTGTGCTGTGCCGTTGCGCTGTTCATCACCGAATTTTGTAACGCCATCGTCAGTCGGATAATAAACCCGGAAAAAGCCAACGCCCTCGACGCCATAGAATTTCACCACATCGCCGGGCACATGGCTGCTGACGACCACTTGTTTGATGCCTCTATCATGAAAACGTCGCATAGCACTATCGCGCTCTTGTTCATCGGCTGCAAAAACGATGTCGTCGTGCGACTGAGCAGATATGTCACCCCGTTTGAGCCAATATCCGTATTCCCCTTCGATAGGGGGCACGGGTATGCGCTCACAGCGCATCAACTCATCCAGGCGGCTTCGGCATACGCACATCCCCACCCCATCTGCGCTGTTAATGACCATCATGCCTTGCCGCTCTTTTTCACGCAGGAAATCCAGAGTGGATTCGTGGCGGCCCATGGAGAGATACAAAGGAGCCTCAGAAGCCTTCCCCGAGGGGAGGGAGTAGTTACTGAGCGAACTCTCGCTCAACATGGTGGTTTTGTACCCATGAGAGATAAGACGCTGCTCCACGGCTTTGAGTATGGCCAAATCATTCGCCACTGAATGGGGCGAAAAGCACTCGTCACGGGCTATGAGAATCACTTTGTGCATTTGGCCGTTGGTCGTTTGGGAGATTGGGAGATTGGGAGATTATGACTCATCTGCCTCTTGACTAAGGAATGCCTCGGCCTTGATTATGTCAGAGGCATGGTCGATGTCAATCACCTTGCTGAACGGGAAAGCCTTGAGGCTCAACCCGTCTGTCAACAGCGCCCGCTGAAAATTACGCATTCTCATCTCACCACGGGCAACACAGGCTTTCAGTGTGTCGAGGGATCTTCGATGAAGTCCATATATGCCCGCTGAGACAAATCTCACACCAGACACCAGATTGTCGTAGAATCCCGTGACCGAGAGATCATCGTCAACATTGACATAGAGCGGTTTCTCATCGTCGATGAATGCCGTGACACCCATCAAGCCATCGGCCTTACCGTCGCATACCGTATCGCCGAGCATAGATATATACTCCGCGAACTCACGTTCACGAAACAAGGTATCTACCGTGGTGGCACAAAAGACATCATCGCCGAAGAACCTGCTCAGCTCATACAAGCTGTGCATGGAACTGGGCGTGTTTTTGACCAACATTTTTAGAGGCACAGGATTACCTCCCAGGCCTTTTTGCATTATTTCCTCAAGATGTTGCGCCACCGACTGCGTCCGTCCGTTGCAAATCACGCAGATTTCCTCTGCCTGATTGTCCATGAAGATACGTATGAGCCTCTGCAGGAGCGTCTCTCCCTGGATGCGGACCAGTGGTTTAGGCAGCCCCACTCCATCTTGTGCGAGTCGGGAGCCTTCTCCGGCGGCGATAATCGCGTATTTCATGCTGAATGTGGTCCAGCGACTTTGTCGCCATTATTCCATGCAAAAGTAATCATTCTTATTGACATGTGAAAACATTTTGTCGCTTTTTTATTTTTCTGAGCCTTTGCAGCGTATTTTTGGACATTCGATTGGCTTTTTCTATTTTTTTGTGTACCTTTGCAGCGGCATAGTGGCTTTTGCGTTTAGATGCTGTTTTTTTGCAAAATGTCTCTTGCCGGAACATATTGACACAAAGAAAGTGATGAGTAACCTTGACACATCTCACACGCTGACCCAGACAGTGGAGGCACTGTCGGAACCCGAGTCGCTTCGTGGCCTTTACCACGAGCACCACGAAGGCAACCCTTTGCCTTCGGGCAAGACCTTGGAGGAAATTGTCGAGATTTCCCGCGCCATTTTATTCCCCGGCTATTACGGTAACCCTACCATCAACACCCGTTCTGTGAAATATCAGATAGGCGTTTATGTGCAACGTTTGTACCAACTGCTTACCGACCAGATTGAGGCAGGTTTGTGTTTTGGTGCTGCCGAGGCATGCGACGACACCCCCATGAGACGCGAGAAATCGGAATCATTGGCCACCGAGATGATAGCCCGCTTGCCCCACATCCGCAAGATGTTAGCCACAGACGTGGTAGCAGCGTACAACGGCGACCCAGCGGCTGAGAGTTATGGTGAGGTCATCTCGTGCTACCCTGTCATCAAAGCGCTAAGCAACTACCGTTTAGCCCATGAGTTATACCTGCTGGGCGTGCCCTTGATACCGCGCATGTTGACCGAGATGGCACATTCCGAAACGGGCATCGACATACATCCAGCGGCTCAGATAGGTTCACACTTCACGATCGACCATGGCACAGGTGTGGTCATCGGGGCCACCTGCATCATCGGTTCACACGTAAAACTATATCAGGGAGTTACGCTCGGAGCCAAGAGTTTTCCGCTCGACGCTGACGGCAACCCCATCAAAGGCATTCCACGCCATCCTATTTTGGAAGACAACGTCATCGTCTATTCCAATGCCACCATCCTGGGCCGCATCACCATCGGCGAGGGTTGCGTGGTAGGCGCCAACATCTGGGTGACGGAAGACATGGAACCGAATACGAAGAAGGTGAAAAGTGTGAAGAAGTAAGAAATCTCGCCCCCATCCCCTCTCGAAAGGACGAGGGATGCAGCTAGATTTTAATAAGGGAAAAAGGGCAAGAGAACAGCACAACAAGGCTAATAAAAACAGTAAAAAGAACCAACAAATATATTGATAGACAATGGAATTTGAGATGATAGCCAAGACCTTTATGGGATTAGAACCCGTCTTGGCAAAAGAATTGACCCAATTAGGTGCGAATAACATCCAGATAGGTCGCCGAATGGTCTCATTCACAGGCGACAAGGAATTGATGTACCGTGCTAATTTCCAACTTCACACAGCCATCCGTGTGCTGAAGCCCATCATTCACTTCAAGGCCCGCAGCGCCGACGATGTGTATGACGCCGTGAAAGGAGTAGATTGGACGAAATATATTGACAACGGAAAGACCTTCGCCGTGGATTCCGTCGTGTTCTCAGAGGAGTTCCGCCATTCGAAATTCGTATCTTATAAAGTGAAGGATGCCATCGTGGACCAATTCCGCGAAAACACCGGTTCACGCCCGAATATCTCGGTAAGCAACCCCGACCTGCGCCTGCATATCCATATCGCAGATGAAGACTGCACCCTGAGCCTCGACTCGTCGGGCGAATCACTTCACCGCCGCGGCTATCGCCAAGAGTCGGTCGAGGCACCGCTGAATGAGGTGCTTGCCGCCGGCATGATTCTGATGACCGGTTGGAAAGGCGACACCGACTTCATCGACCCGATGTGCGGCTCCGGTACCTTGCTCATCGAAGCCGCCCTCATCGCCCGCAATATTTCCCCCGGTGTTTTCCGCAAAGAATTTGCCTTCGAGAAATGGAATGACTTCGACAAGGACCTGTTCGAGGATATCTTTAACGACGATTCACAAGAGCGTGAATTCGAGCATCATATCTACGGATATGACATTGACATAAAGGCCGTGAACACCGCCCGTTTGAATGTACGGGCTGCCGGTCTGAGCAAAGACATCACCGTGGAAGAAGCCGATTTCAAAGACTTTACCCAACCCGCCAACAAGAGCATCATGGTGACAAACCCACCTTACGGTGAGCGCATCTCTACCCCCGACTTGTTGGGCACCTATAAGATGATAGGCGAGCGTTTGAAACACGCCTTCACCGACAATGATGCCTGGATACTCAGTTACCGCGAGGAATGTTTTGAGCAGATAGGCCTGAAGCCCTCCATTAAGATCCCTGTATTCAACGGCTCATTGGAGTGCGAATTCCGCAAATACACCATTTTCAGCGGCCGTTTGAACAAGTTCCGTGAAGAGGGCGGCATCATCAAGACTGACGAAGAGCGCCGTGCCATGTCCGAGAAACACCGTTTCAAGAAAAACCGCGAGTTCAAGAAACGTCTGGAAGAAATGGCTGAGAACGAGGAAGGCGACATCAGAACCTTCAAGTTCCGCTCATTTGAACATAAACCGTTTGAAACCCGCGCAGCGAAACCCCGCCCATCGAGAGACCATTTTGACGACCATGGCGAAAACGACAGCCGTAACGGACGTGGTATGCGCAGCGGCAAGCCTTCTGACCGCAACAAACGCAATGCTGAGCGTGGTTTCGCCCTACGCGACTCAAAACGCAAGCGCAAGGACCAACGTGACAACCGTAATTTCAGAGGCAAGAAAAACACCAATAGCAGAATCGAAGAAGATGAAGATTAATATCAGGCAAATAGTGGCGTTGTGTGTCACACTTTTAATACCATCAGGCATGGCAGCACAAAAAAAACAGTTTACACTGGAAGACCTGAATTACGGCGGGAACAACTATTACAGCATGATTCCCGAGAACCGCTACACCGCTTGGTGGGGCGACGAGCTGATTCATACTGAGGCATCCTATTGTGCGCTGGTGGATAAGCAGACAGGAGAGGAAAAGACACTCTTCGGCATAGCGGAACTGAACCGATGGGCCGAAACGACCGATAGCACACGCATCCGTCATTTCTACTACGCCACATTCCCCTACCCCGATCAACCGTTGGTGTTGCTGAGCAGCCAACAAGAGCGGATACTGGTCAACTGGGAAGAAAAGCGTGCCGTGTGGCGCCAGAGCCGCAAGGTGAACGGGCTGAACGAGACGGCAGAAGACTGGAGCAGCGCATCACGAGCGGTGGCTTTCGTTGCCAAAGACAATCTGTATGTGACCGACGCCGAAGGACATTTACACCAGTTGAGCACCGACGGTTCGCGCGAACTGGTGTATGGTCAATCCGTACACCGCGATGAGTTCGGCATCGAGAAAGGCACTTTCTGGAGTCCTGACGGCCAACGGCTGGCATTCTACCGCATGGACCAGAGCATGGTGACCGACTATCCTCAGGTGAACATCGACCACCGCATCGCCGCCTACGAGCCCGATAAATACCCCATGGCCGGCGAGACGAGCCACAAGGTGACCGTGGGAGTTTATGACATGACTACCGGCAAGACCATCTATCTGGATGCCGGCGACCCCACAGACCGTTATTTCACCAACATCGCCTGGAGTCCCGACAGCAAGACCATTTATATACAAGAACTCAATCGCGACCAAAACGACTGTCATTTAGTCAGTTACGACGCTGTGACGGGAAAGAAAGCCGCTGAGTTGTACCGGGAGCAAAGCGACAAATATGTAGAGCCGCTGCATCCCATCCAGTTCCTGCCATGGGACAAAGACAAATTCATTCTGCAAAGCCAGAAAGACGGATATAATCATCTGTACCTTTTCGACACGAAGGGGAAACAGATTAAGCAACTCACTTCAGGCAACTGGGTGGTGATGAACGTAGCGGGATTCAACGAGAAGCAAAAAAGTGTGATTATTCTCTCAAACGAGAAGAGTCCCATCCAAGCCAATCTCTATGCCGTGAACGTGAACAACGGCAAACGCACATTACTTGACAACGGCGAGGGCTATCATAACGGTGAACTCAGCGCGGGCGGCACATATCTGTGCGACACCTACTCCGCTCCTGATGTGCCAAGAAAGATAGATATCCTATCGACCGACGGTAAGAAAAAAGCGAAGAACTACCTGACCGCCGCCGACCCGTGGGCAGGATACGATGTTCCTGAGTACAGTTGCGGCACACTGAAAGCCGCAGACGGTGTGACCGACCTCTATTACCGAATGGTAAAACCCACCGGATTTGACCCATCGAAGAAATACCCCACTGTGATTTACGTCTATGGTGGTCCGCATGCGCACAACGTAGATGCCCGTTGGCACTATGCCAGCCGTGGTTGGGAGACGTTTATGGCACAAAAAGGCTATGTACTGTTCATTCTCGACAACCGTGGTTCAGAAAACCGCGGCCGTGATTTCGAGCAGGCCACCTTCCGCCAGTTGGGCCAGATAGAGATGGAAGACCAGATGCGGGGTGTGGAATACTTAAAATCACTACCCTATGTGGATGCTGACCGCATCGGTGTGCACGGATGGAGTTTCGGCGGATTCATGACCATTTCACTGATGGTGAACCATCCCGACGTGTTTAAGGTAGGTGTAGCAGGCGGTCCTGTCATCGACTGGAGATGGTATGAGGTGATGTATGGCGAGCGCTATATGGACACCCCGCAGACCAACCCTGAAGGTTATGAGAAGACCTCTCTCCTTCCCCGGGCTAAAGAGCTGAAAGGCAAACTGCAAATCATTACCGGTTATAATGACCAGACAGTGGTGCCACAACATTGCCTGTCGTTCATCGAGGCATGTATATTAGCGGGCACACAACCTGATTTCTTCGTGTATCCCGGCGAGCCCCATAACATGCGCGGTCATCAGAGCACCCATTTGCATGAGCGTATCACGCAGTATTTTGAGGATTACCTTAAGTAGATTTGAGGTTTGAGGTTTGAGATTTGAGGTTTTTTCATTGAACATATTTATTCATCATAATTTACTATGAAGATATTACTATTAGGCGGTGGCGGGCGCGAGCACGCGTTGGCATGGAAAATCGCACAGAGCAAAAAAGTAGAGAAACTGTATATTGCACCCGGAAATGCGGGAACAGCTAATTGCGGCGAGAATGTGGCCATCAAAGCCGATGATTTTGAAGCTTTGAAACAATTCGCCGTCGACAATGGCATCAACATGGTTGTGGTGGGTCCTGAAGACCCGCTGGTGAAAGGGATTTACGACGAATTCAAGAATGACAGCCGGACAGCGAACGTGCCCGTCATCGGTCCTTCTAAGGCCGGAGCCGTACTGGAAGGCTCCAAGGACTTCGCCAAGGGATTCATGCAGCGCCATGGTATCCCCACAGCCCGTTATCAGACATTTGACGGCACCACACTGAAAGAAGGTTTGGCGTTTCTGGAGACATTACAGCCTCCCTATGTACTGAAGGCAGACGGTCTGTGTGCCGGTAAGGGTGTGTTGATTTTGCCCACATTGGAAGAAGCCAAGAAAGAACTGGAAGAGATGCTCGGCGGCATGTTTGGCGAGGCATCTGCCCAAGTGGTCATTGAAGAGTTTTTGAGCGGTATCGAATGCTCGGTCTTTGTGCTGACCGACGGCAAGGATTACAAGATATTGCCCGAGGCGAAAGACTACAAGCGCATCGGCGAGGGAGACACCGGTCTGAACACCGGCGGCATGGGCAGTGTGACCCCCGTACCCTTCGCCACCCCCGAATGGATGAAGAAAGTGGAAGACCGCATCATTCGTCCCACCGTTGAAGGTTTGGTATCGGAAGGAATTGATTATAAAGGATTTATCTTCTTCGGTCTGATTAACGTAGAGGGCAATCCGATGGTGATAGAATACAACTGCCGTATGGGCGATCCCGAGACCGAGAGCGTGATGCTGCGTCTGAAGAGCGATATCGTGGATTTGTTTGAGGGCGTGGCCGAGGGCAACCTTGGCAGCCGTGAGATATCGTTCGACCCGCGTTCGGCCGTTTGTGTGATGTTGGTCAGTGGCGGTTATCCGCAGGCCTACAAGAAAGGTTATCCCATCAGCGGAATCGGCCAGGTGGAAGGATCTATCGTCTTCCACAGCGGCACAGCCTTGAAAGACGGTGAGATAGTGACAGCCGGCGGTCGCGTAATAGCCGTGAGCAGTTACGGTGCTACCAAAGACGAGGCGTTGCAGAAGAGTTTCACCGAGGCTCAGAAGATACAGTTTGAGGGCAAGTATTTCCGCCGCGACATCGGGAAAGATTTATAAGCCCCACCACACCCCTCTCAATGGGAGGGAGAAAGAGGTGAGATGTTAGTCCGTTAATGACAGGCTAATGTCTGAACTCCTGAACTCCTCAAAAAATGGCATTTAAGCGATTTCAGAATGTAGTGGCTGAGAGCCGTTTCACTTTTCCTTTTTTTGCGTTATTAACCATAGCGGTATGCGTGAAATCGGGGATGGTGGAACAGCGCCTGTGGGTGCAGACAGCCTGTTTGGCATTGTCAACCTATCTGATGATAGAGTTGAACAATGTCAATCAGTTGTTGCGTATCTACAGCCGAATGGTCTCAGCCTCATTTCTGCTGCTTACATCGGTGTCATGCTTTTTATATCCTGACCTTTTGGTAAGCATCATCACGCTATGTACAGCCGCGCTGTATGTGTCGCTGTTTCACTGTTATCAGTTGCGTATGTCGGCAGGATGGGTGTATTATGGTTTTCTCTGCGTGGGACTGGCGTCACTGGTGTTTGTGCAATATTTGTATTTCGTGCCGTTTATCTGGGCAGTGATGATATTCAATCTCCGCACGATGCGCGCGCGTTCATTTTCGGCCTCTCTGCTGGGCATCCTCACCCCTTATTGGTTTGCCGCCATCTACTTGCTGTATATGGGACAATATGAATGGATTCCGCAGCATTTCATGGAATTGGCTGTGTATGGTCCTATCTGCGATTATACCATCCTCAACGAGCACCAACTGGTCACCTTCGCTTTTATCGGGTTGTTGGCCCTGACAGGCATCATCCACTACCTGCGCAACGGTTATGCCGACAAAATACGCACCCGTATGTATTTCCAGATATTTGTGGTGATGGACATCGCAGCATTGGTATTCATTGTGTTACAACCCCAACATTACAACCTGTTGCTGGCGTTTATCATCGTGAACACCAGTCCGCTGATAGCACATTTCATCACGCTCACGCACACGTGGATTACCAACATCGTGTTTTACCTGATTTTACTATTGGCTTTTGCCATCATCGCCTATCATCTATGGATGCCCTCATCGATTTTCTTATAAACTACGGTTATTGGGGCATGTTTATTGCCGCCTTTATCGCCGGCAGTTTTCTGCCATTCAGCAGCGAAGCCGTGATGCTGGGACTGATGGCTGCGGGATTGGAACCCGTGCCATTGGCCATCTACGGCACCATCGGCAACTGGGGCGGTTCGATGTTCAACTATTGGGTAGGACGGCAGGGAAAGACGGAATGGATAGAACGTTTCCTGCATGTGAAGAAAGAAAATATGGACAAAGCGCTACGATTCATGGGCGACAAGGGCGCATGGGTCGGATTCTTCGCTTTTCTCCCGATTTTGGGCACAGCGCTGTCCATCGCCCTTGGTCTGATGCGTGCCAATCTATACATCACCGCCATCAGCACTTTCCTCGGCAAATGTATGCGCTATGTGTTGGTTATTTGTTTGGGGGCAACGATTTTCTAAAAACATAAAAGTAAAGAACAGGATGAATTCCTGTTCTTTACTTTTATGGAAATGATGGGGGGGTGATGTGTGTGTAACGGGGAAGATAGGAGTGATTTCTATTCGTATTGTTGATAGAAACTGCCCATTGGTGTTTGCTGCATCTTATTCCCCTTCTGGCGCATGAGATAATAATGTGCCATCTCGTCGGTATTCATATGGATGGCATAGATTTCATAGCCGTTTTCACCTTTGACCACCGCTTTGACAATGGGCTCCATGTATTCGTCAGGATCGATGTTCGACCAGTAGATGCGGTTTTCCTCTTTCACCACCTCGCAGGTGTCGGTCCATACACAGACGTCTTTACCATCGGCCAATACCCATGCCGCCACACCATATTTGTCATTGGGCTTGGTTCTCATCACGCCAAACTGGCATTCATCCTTTCCGAAGAGATAGGCGATGCGGCTCTGGTCCACTTTCTGCCCAAGGATTTTCTCCACCTTCGCCACAATATCAACGGGGAACTGCGGTTCACCCGGTGCTTCGGTGGTGGTTGCCCTGACCTTCATCACGGTGCGTCCTTTCAGATAGTCGGCCGATACGAGAATACCGTCGGCATACTCTTGTGGTATCACCTCACCTTCAGCCGTCATGTCGCCATGCGTTTTCAAGTGATTCACAATGGCTTTGGGGTCAGCATAATCGAAGAGTTGCCCCTTCATGGCATCATTATTTTTATAATAATACTGATTGATGGTACTCTCGTCATTTTTCAGTTCTTTGTTTTTCTCACTTTGATATGTCACGTCATACACTGCATCGTCGAGAATGAGTTTCGTGTACTTCTCGGGAGTCTGTTTCAAATCACGTCCTCCGTTGATGATGTCGCCTTCGTTGAAGGGGGCGAAAAGCGGCAGTCCTTTAACACAGACAGCGAGCACCGGGGGAAGTTCTGTTTTTACCTCTTCCGTCTCGGTGTTGTTTTCCTCTGTCGCAACAGCAGATTGAGACTGTTCTGCTTGTTGAGCCGGTGTCTTGTTGCAAGCGCTACCGAAAACCGCCATGGCTGTCAAGACCACTAAATAACAAATCTTTTTCATTCTTCTATGGATTATCGGGTTAATAATATAATGCATTGACAATCATGTCCATACGTATCTATTCATTTCTCCGACAAAGATACAACTTTTTTGACGATTAGCAAGCAAAAGGCGAACTATTTAACCAGCAACCTGTATGATATGACATCGCGTGACTTGACAGTCAGTTTGCGGTCAGTCTTGTTTTTCAGGGAAGTCTTGCCCTCCATCTTATGTGTCCAGAGGTTATATACCTTATACACAATGTTGTGAAAATCGGTGCTTCGGTTGCTGACCTGAGAGTCGGTGAGATTGAAATCCTGCCAGTTCAAGTCGAAAGTGATATCTTTGCGTGTGGGATTAAGGACGGTAAAGGCCCAATCGCCATTGACCAGGGGCTTGAACCAGAATTGGAGACCATATCGGTCGCAGTAGTGTAATCCCTGTATGCCGAGCGCGTCTTGGTCTATAGCTATCATCTCTTTGTTCATGATGATGTTGCGCGTGGCCTCACTCATGGAGCGCAGATCATTGCCGAGAATAAGCGGACTGGCCATCATGCACCACATGGTGAAGTGTGCACGGTCTTCATTCTCAGTCATCCCGTTGCCCACTTCCAACATATCGGGGTCGTTCCAATGGCCTTTGCCTGCATACTGGCGGAGGGTATCATTGAACTGTATGCACTGCATCACGCCAAACTGGCTGTAACCCGCTTCAAAAACCCTCAGAGAATCGAAATCGCACCAGATATCAGGCGTGGTACGCCATGAATGCCCTATATCTCTGGCCCATTTCCACGGACGGTTGTTTCCCCATTCGCACATGCTGAGGAAGATGGGTCTGCCTGCCGCGCGCAGAGCATCGCTGATGAGTTGGTATGCCCCTTGCGCATTGATGTTGGCGGTGTTGCACCAGTCATACTTCAAATAGTCAACACCCCAACGTGCATACTGAATAGCATCTTGATATTCATGGCCGAGCGAACCTGGCATACCACCGCATGTGGCCGTTCCGGCATCACTGTAAATACCGAGTTTAAGGCCCTTGCTGTGAACATAGTCAGCCACGGCCTTCATGCCATTTGGAAATTTGGCCGGGTCGACCTGAATGAAGCCATCAGCATCGCGCTTACCATGCCAGCAGTCATCGATATTGATATATGTGTATCCGGCATCGCGCAGACCGCTTTCCGCCATCACATCGGCAATTCCCTTGATTATATTCTCGGAAATATTACCTTGAAATTTGTTCCATGTGCTCCATCCCATCTGGGGAGTATCTGCCAAATGTTCCCATTTCTGTGCCTTTGCAGGCGCTGTCATCACAGCCAGCAAACCGCCCAAGATGACCCATTTACAAAGATTTTTCATGACTGATGTTGTAGATATGTTCTAAAAATATTGATTTAACGATTCAGGTGTAGTTTTCAGATTACTTCCGGTCAATTTCCGTTAGTATTGATGCTGACAATTCCAGTTTTCAGTCCGTCTGCACTGCCACTTAGCCGGAGTGTCGAGGGTGCGTCTCCGCTTTGTATCAGCACCTGTGCCAATCCGTTAAAGGCAGGGATGCTGAACTCGCGGCAGTCTTTATCCTTGGGATGGTCTTCACCCAGATATGCGGGGTCACCATTGCCCACGCCGAGTATGCGCCCGTCGCCCTCTAAAGTCAAAGTCAGCCGCGGGCAAGCATCAGGAACGACACGTCCCTTGTCATCCTGCACCTCAACGGTCACCACGCTGACATCGCATCCGTCGGCGGTGATGGTCTGGCGATCGGCCTTGAGCACCACCTTGGCGGCAGGTTTTGTGGTCTCGATGGTTTGCGTCAGTATTTGCCTGCCGTTTTTATATCCTGTGGCCATCACCTTACCCGGCTGATAGACTGCCTTCCACTTCAGGTGTCCGTTGCGCGGCATCTTCTGGCGGCCCAGTTTCTTGCCGTTGACCGTGAGTTCCACCTCGTCGCAATTGCTATAAGCCCAGATTTCTACTTCTTCGCCCACGTGTCCCCGCAGATTCCAATGAGGGAAGATGTGCAACACCGGCTCATCGGTCCACCACGCTTTGAGATACCATGCCTCGTCTTTTGGGAAACCACAATAATCCAAAATGCCGAATTCCGAGTCGTGTGCGGGATAACTGAGGGGATTAGGCTCACCACGATAGTCGAAGCCCGTCCAATAGAACAATCCTGCGGCCCACGGACGGTCGGCATAGAACTGCCATCCGCGCTCGATGATATTTTCATAATTCTGCTCCATGGTTCGGTTCAGACTGACCATGTGGCCCGGGTCGTCGGGATTTTTGAAATACCATCCGCGCGTGCCGCATCCGGTCGTTTCTTCCGTGCCGACAATCTTCCACGCAGGGTTCTGTCTCTTACGATTGTCAACATCGTTTTGCACGATATAGTTGAACCCCACCACATCAAGGCCTTTTATCATCTCCGAACCGCCAGCGTTGGCAATGGTGGAATGGCGGGTGGGGTCAAGCAAACGTGTATATTCCCTCATGGCAGCGGCGATGCGTGTGCCCTGCACGGTATTCTCCATCCCCCACTCCTCATTGCCGTCGCTCCACAGAATGACACTAGGGTGATTGCGGTCGCGCTTGATCATATTCTCCAACAGTCGCAGATGCTCCTGGTTGATACCCGACAGACGGTTCTCGTCAATCACGAGGATACCCTCGCGGTCGCAGATATCGAGCAAGGCGGGTGTCATCGGATTGTGCGAAGCGCGGTAGGCATTGCAGCCCAACTCCTTCAGTCGCTTGATGCGCCATGCCTGCAGTGCGTCGGGAATGGCCGCTCCCACTCCTGCATGATCTTGATGCATATTCACGCCCTTCAACTTCATTGGTTTTCCGTTGAGGATGAAACCACGCTCACTGTCAAAATCGATGTCACGGATTCCCGTTGTCGTCTCATATACATCGGTAACATGGTCATCGACCTTGACCGAAGTCACCACCCTATATAAATATGGGTCGGAGGTGCTCCATAGATGGGGCTGACCGATTGCCATGGATTGCTTACAACCTGCGGTCTGCTTGGGTTGAAGCATGAGCGTCTGCGACTGAGAGGTTCGTGCCACCTCGTTGCCGTCAGCATCCATCAGCCGCTGCTCAACAGTACATGTTTGCGGCTCCAAGGAATGATTGTTGACCTCCGTTTCCACATAGACAAGGGCTTTGTCATAGGGTTCATGAAGGTCGGCATAGACAAATGTGCCAAAAGGAGCCACACTGACAGCCGCAGACTTCACCAACCACACGTCGCGGTAGATGCCTGCTCCCTCATAGAACCATCCCTCTTCGAGCGAAGCATCGGCCCTCACACAAATGAGATTGTCGCCTCCGTAGTTGACATATTCGGTCACATCGTACACCTGTGTGGCATAACCGCTGGGCTCTGTACCCATGTAGAAGCCGTTGAACCAAATCTGGGCATGACGGAAGATGCCGTCGAACTGCAATGCAATGTGCTTTCCTAAATCTGCGGCAGGGATATTGAAGACCTTCCGATACCAGCCGACACTTGTCTCGGGGTATTTATAGCCCACCGTCTTATAACCGTGTGAATGACTTGCCGTGGCATTGTAAGAGAGTGTGGTCACCCAATCGTGCGGAAGACGGATGGCTTGCCATGCGGAGTCGTCGAATTTCATCGCATAGGGACCCTCGTTGTGTATCGAGTTGGCTTTCGTCAGATAATTGAAATACTCCGTTCCACAACCGAAATCCTTGACCGGGTCGGAAGCGTTTCCAAAGGAGAACTTCCATCCTTTGTCAAGTTTTGTCACCTCGCGTGAATGCTGAGATTCGGCCGGTTGAGCCACAGCGCAAAAAACCGACAAGAAGAAAGCCGCCAGCATTATAGAACTAGTTTTCAAGAAATAAAAGCCCACCCTACGTGGGGAGAAATGATTTGGTTTCATGCTGTTAGGTTGTAAGTGGTTGGTTTTTTCATTTGCAAAGGTAAACAAAAACCACCATTTCAGATGTTTTTTCGGAAAGAAAAATACAAGAACGGCCGAAATCGGCCGTTCCGGCTGTTCTTTCAGGGCATCATTATGGGCCGTCAATATGGGGTCAATATGGCAATCGATGCTTTGATGATGCGGACGGAATAGATTATCCTGTTGTTGATAGTATGATTTGTCAGATTTTTTTTAACTTTGCAAAAAACATAACAAATATCACCAATCAATCATTATTGAGAAAGATGTCCATCATTCCCACTCTCGAAAACGACATGCGACAGGGCATCATGAGGTATTTTTAACAGGAAAAAACAGGAAAAGTGTAAAAAAACTGATTCAGGGGGTTGGGGAATTGTCCTCACAGGGATAATAGGGATAAAAAGCGTACAAAAGAATGACAAGCAAGCAAGAGATCAAATCATTGTTCGAACGCTACTACGACAAGATGTATGTCGCGGCACGTATCATGTTGCATGACGACGAGGAAAGCCGCGATGCCGTAAGCGACGTTTTCGCCCGCATTGCCGATGGCAGCATCGATGTGCGAGAGGACACCGCCGCCGCTTTTCTGCTGACCTGCGTACGCAACAAATGCCTGAAGATGATTCGCGCCAAGCAAGTGAGGCAACGTGCCAGCCGCTACCTGCAACTCGACGAAAGTATCGAGATGACACCCATTGACGCGCAAATCGACCGTTTGACCGCGGTGCTCGACTATTGCGAGCGCGAATTGACACCGCAGACGCTCCGCGTGTTTCAACTTCGTCACCAACAACGGAAGACCTATGCAGAGATAGCCTCAACGCTAGGCATCAGCGAAGCGGCAGTCTATAAACATCTGGCACAGGCACTCAACAAAATCAAAAAACACTTCAATCCCTGAAATTATGGACAAGACAGAGAAACTATTACTGATGATGGAGCATCCCGAGCAATACAGCGAGGAGGAATGGCAGGAGCTGCTCGCTGACGAGGAGTGCCGCGACCTGTATGAAGCCATGCGACTGAGTGCTGACGCCTTCGAGGCAGCAGATGCCCAGACAAAAGCCTCAGACGGACTGATGGAAGAAGAGTGGAAGAAGTTTGAGACGACCAATTACACTCCGAAGCGCCGTTCGTGGAGCCCCATGCAGATAGCCGCCAGTATTGTTGGGGGGATGATGCTCACCGTCATCACCTACGCCGCTATCCATCACTGGACAGCCTCACCAGGCACTCCGTCTGTAGAGAGCATTCCCACCGAACAACGGACAGAAGTGACCGACACAGTCATAGACAGCATCAAGACGGTCGCACCCTTGGAGGAACAGACTGTTGCCACACGCATCTTCGAGAACACCCCCTTGGATGAGATGACTAAAGAGATAGCCTCTTATTATGGTAAAGAGGCCGAGGTACTTGACCGGCATGCTCACGATGTGCGCCTCTATTACAAATGGGACCGTAAGGACAGCCTCGACAATGTGGTGAAAGATTTGAACCACTTCGACCGTGTAAATCTCTCCATAGAGGGTAATAAACTGACAGTCAAACCTTAACGCGCAATCATACAGATGATGAAAAAAATGTATATCATGCTGATGCTGTGCGCCATGGTTTGCACAGCACAAGCCCAACTGCTCACACGCAACTATCGTGGAGAAACGCTCTCGCACGTGTTGGAAGACCTGAATGCCGCCACGGGCAATTACGAGATAGCCTTCGTTTACAACGATTTAGAATATTTCACAGTCACATGCAGTTTCTCACGGGTGAGCCTCGACGAAGCCATTAGGAGAGTCGTCGGGTTTTATCCCGTGCGTATCCTCAAGGACGGCGAGAAAATCTTTGTGGAATGTACCCAGAAAACGGAGCGCCACCTGACAGGGACCGTCATAGATGAGAACGGCCACCCGCTACCCTTCGCCAATATCAGCGTGCTTAATCCCGTAGATTCGTTGGCATTGGGCGGTGGTGTATCGAACGAGGCGGGACAGTTTGTCGTGCCATACAATCAGCATAAAATCATCGCGCGGGTGTCGTATGTCGGTTATAAAACCGTTTATCGGACTTGCACTACAGAAAATATGGGAACCATCCGCATGCAGCCCGACACCTACACGTTGCAAGCAGTGGTTGTGAAGGGTGAGATACCCCAATACAAGATGACTTCGGGTGGCATGACTGTCGATGTGGAACATTCCATCCTGCATGATGTGGGTTCAGCCTCCGACCTGTTGCCGATGCTGCCATTGGTACAAAACAATGACGGAATAATCACGGTCATGTCAAAAGGCGAGCCGGAGATATACATCAACAACAAGAAGGTGACCAATACCAATGAATTGAAACAACTAAAATCGGTGGATATCAAGAACGTGGATATCATCACCGCACCGGGCGCTAAATACAATGCGGAGGTGAACGCCGTGATCCGTATCAAGACCATCAAGACGCAGGGCGACGGATTCAGTGTGATGGCAACGAGTCAGACTTGGAAAAACAACAAATGGAATAATTACAGCGATGTGACCCTGAAATACAGGACAGGTGGATTTGAGGCCTTTGCCAACGTAGCACTCGACAACGGGCATTACAGCTATGATCAATATCTGGAACAAGAACTGCACATCAGCAAGGACCTGTTTAATGGCGATGCCGAACTGCCCGTCAGGAGTTCATGGACAGAGTTGAAGTACCGCGCCGGGGTGAGTTACGACTTCAACACCGACCATTCTGTCGGACTAAGTTTCTCGTCACAAAAAATACTTGGCAATTCTTTCAAGACAGAGATGAAGCAACACTATCTGAAGAACGGAGCATTTTATGGTGACGTAGACCTGAAAACGAATATCCACGAGCAAAACAAGCCCGTATGGGAATTGAACACCTACTATGTAGGTAAGGCTGGAAAATTGGGCATCGACCTGAACGCCACTGTGCTGCGACGCGAATCTGATGTGAACAACAGCCAATATGAATTGAGCGAAGAACTCGGCGACCGCGCCATCAGCACTCAGACCCAGGAGAAAAGCACGATGATTGCAGGCAAACTGGTGTTGTCGTATCCGATTTGGAAAGGAGAACTGAATGCCGGCACGGAGGCTATATCTACACAGAGCCATGGTCACAACCTGAACCATGAGGGCATCATACCGGAGTCTGACAACGAGATGAAGGAAAAGAATATCGCCGGTTTTGCCGAATATGAGTTACAAATAGGAAACTGGCGATTCGACGCCGGATTGCGATACGAACACGTTTCAACCAACTATAAATCGTTCGGAGTCTATCAGGAAGAACCCAGCCGCACCTATAACGACCTGTTTCCCAACTTTAGTGTCGCATGGAAGAAAGGCAAGTGGGGGGCACAACTCAGTTACAGCAAGCGCGTCACCCGTCCACCATACAGCATGTTGACTTCTTTGATTATTTACGACAGCCGTATGCTATATGAAGGAGGCAACCCGCTATTGCGCCCTTCGGTTCGCCAAAGTATTGACTTCAACCTGACCTATTCTTGGTTGAACTTTGTGGCAGGCTTTACCCGCGAGAACGATTTCTTCACCCACATCGGCGAAGTGTATGATGAGGAGAAAGAGATTGCCATATTCCGGCCTAATAATTTCAATCACCAAGACCGAGTATATGCCACGATAGTTGCTTCGCCTAAGTTTGGTTTCTGGCAACCCTCGCTTACCCTGCATTACTATCAGCAGATGTTCGATACCGAGAAATATGGTGTGGGCAAGAAACTCAACAAACCGGAGTTTTCTGTTAACCTGCAGAGTTGGTTTACTATTAACCCGACGACCAAGGCCATGTTCTACATCGGTTACACGGGCAGCAACCACTGGGGATTTATGTATCGTGGCAGCGAATTCACGACGAATGCCCGAATCCAAAAGTCATTCTGTAACGGCCGATTGACCACAACGCTCTATGCCAACGATATTTTCCGCACATCCAAGAACAAAATTACCACATATTACGCCATCGGAAAGACGGCACAAGACATCTATAACTATACGCAGTGTGTAGGTCTGACTATCAATTACAACTTCAACTTCAGCAGCTCGAAGTATAAGGGTACTGGAGCCGGAAATGACGAGAAGAACAGATTGTAACCCTAATAAACGACTATCGGTCATTAGACCGGCCAAAAAGGATATCACGTTGATTTCCAGGTCTGCCTAATGACCGAATAAGGTTATAATCCTATTCTCCTTTGCTCGTCACTATCAATGTGTCCGTTATCGCAGCGGGTGATGAGCATGGCACAACAAAAAAGCCACACAATCATCGTAACTGACTGATTATGTGGCTTTTACCTTTTGGTCGGGATTACTGGACTCGAACCAGCGACCTCGCGCCCCCCAGGCAGCGCCACATCTTGCAAATAGACTGAAAATCAGAGGGTTAATATTAATATTTTAAAATTGCTTAATATTTGCTTAAAGACTATTATAAATTTTTCCCCACCATCATCTTAGATTACAAGCATACCTTCTTAAAAAGGCTACTCGATATATGGAACAGTAAGGAATAAACAAATCCTTTTACGCTTATTTTCGGACATAATTATAGCGGTTTCTATTTACCATAATTGTGGTTATATTTGAAACCGCTTTCTGTTAATTGCAATGCTTATAGAAGTAAATTGCGATGCAAATATAATAATTTAGCTGTGAACGTGTATCACTTTACCTGTATTTTTAACAATAATTAAAATTTTTACTGATATGGACGGAAAAGCATTAAAAAAAATAATTGAAGGTTCAAATTTAACTTATAACGAAATTGCACGAAGAATGGGAACAACCGGACAGATTC
>CAMJAO010000007.1 GCA_946403615.1 uncultured Prevotellaceae bacterium | reverse complement strand
GCTCGGGTATCACCGGTGAGAAGATGGAACTCGACGGTTACAACTTCATCGAGGGTGAGAACATCTACTCTTACAACCACCAGAAGAAGAACATCCTCTGCACCATGGTGCAACTCAACAAGGCTGCTGAGGAGCAGGGTCACAACATGACACTGCAGGTGGCTAACACCAACCCCATGGGTCTTGACGTTGACAGCATCCCCGAGTCTGTGAAAGAAAGCGAACTCAAGGTTGCCATCGAGAAGACCAAAGAGGAACAGGTTCAGAAGGCTGTCGAGGCCGCTTTGAAGAAGGCTGGTTTCAACCTCTACATCGCCGAGAACGAGGAGCACATCGCCGAGGGTATCGCCAAAGGCAATATCACCGAGGAGCAGGCTCAGGAAATCCGCGACCTGAAGGTGCGCGTGGCTGAAGAGAAGGCTGCCAATCTGCCCGCACAGATGGTGCAGAACATCGCTCAGGGCCGTCTGCAGAAGTTCTTCAAAGACAGTTGTCTGGTGAAACAAGACTACATCTGGGACACCAAGATGACCGTCACCGACTATCTGAAGTCTGCCGACAAGGACCTGAAAGTGGTTGCTTTCAAGCGCTTCACTCTCCGTGCAGAGTAATTGACTTTTTATCTCAATAAGTGTGTAGAGACGTCACTGTGTGGCGTCTCTACTGCTTTATAATTGTTAAAAATTTGACAAATGAAGATTTTTGCGGTTGGAATGAACTATGCCTTGCACAATAAAGAACTGCATGGTACGTTAAATAAAACGGAAGAGCCTGTCATCTTCACCAAGGCCGACTCCGCGCTGCTGAAAAACCACAAGCCGTTTTTCCTGCCCGAAGAAATGGGGCGTGTCGATTACGAGACGGAAGTGGTGGTGCGCATCAGCCGTTTGGGTAAAGGCATTCCTGCAAGGTTTGCACATCGCTATTATGACGCGTTGACCGTGGGAATCGATTTCACCGCCCGTGACTTACAACAGCGATTGCGCGAGCAGGGATTGCCATGGGAGTTGTGCAAGGGCTTTGACGGCTCGGCGGTCATCGGCGACTGGATTGACAAGGAGCAATGCGGTGATGTGCAAAACGTCCCGTTCAGACTCGATATCAACGGGCAGACCGTACAAAAAGGATGCACGGCCGACATGCTCTATCAGATAGATGAGCTGATAGCCTATATCAGCCGGTTTTTCACGCTGAAAACGGGCGATTTGCTCTATACAGGTACCCCAGCAGGCGTAGGGCCTGTTCATATCAATGACCACTTGGAGGGCTTCCTGAAAGATGAAAAAGTCCTGGACTTCAGGGTGAAATAGGCAAGAAGCAAGGGGTAAGAGGCAAGAAGCAAGAAGTAAGAGGCAAGAGGCAAGAAGCAAGAAGCAAGAGGCAAGAAGAATGGCATACAAACGATATATCTTGGTGATGATGGTGCTGGTGCTCAGTGTGATGAGTGCCGGTGCCCAGCGGTTTTTTAATCTGACCGCTGGCGAGGTGAGCATCGACTCGGTGCTGCCCCGTTTCACCTATTCTGTGCCCTTAGATGAGCACTATGCCGACTCTCTCTATTTCGTCACCATCGACTATCCCGAATATGTGGAGATGAACAATAGCGATGTGGCGCGTTATCATGCCGTCACATCCGAGGAGTTGCCTCCATGGCCTGACATCAGCACGCAATTGGTGGTGTCGCGTAAGAAAGGGGCCTTAGAGGTCAGTTTCGTGCCCTTGGTGAAACAATCGGGCAAATACCGTATCATGGCCAGTTTCATGCTCCGCGTCGATTCACGGGCAAAGAAACCCTCCCTACGGGCTTCTTCGAGGGCTTCTGAGGCGGCATCTCGCTATGCCGACCATTCCGTGCTTGCTGAAGGACGGTGGGCGAAAATCAGCGTTGCCTCCTCGGGGGTTTATCAATTAACACCCGAAGTGGTGAAAAAGGCCGGTTTTTCTGATTTCAACCGTGTGAAAATTTACGGATATGGCGGCGCGTTGCAAAACGAGGCCCTTGACGGTGAAACCTTACAGGCGCTTGACGACTTGAAAGAAATACCCACATGCACGGTCAACGGCCGTAGGCTCTTCTATGGTCAAGGGTCCGTCACATGGCAATCGCCGGCGACCATGCGCCGTACGCGCAATCCCTATTCTGACTACGGTTATTATTTTATCACAGAATCTGACGGTGAGCCCCTCTCCGTAGATAGCGCGGAGTTTGTCAGTTCGTTCTATCCTGCGCCTGCCGACTACCATGTGCTGCACGAGGTGGATAATTACGCGCTGTTTTATGGCGGACGAAACCTTTTTGAGAACACCCCCATCGCCCTCGGCGCATCCAAAGAATATACCGTAGGAAGGGCGGGCCGCCGCTCTGACGGAAAAATCGCTGTTTGCGTGGCAGGGGGAACCGCCAGCAGCGTACAGATAGAGGTCAACGATTCGGTGGTCGGCACGCTCTCTTTCTCTCTCAAAGACACAGATGAGGGCAATCAGGCCATCGGCACGTTCGACATCCCAGACCTGAAAGACCAGAATGTGGTGCGGCTGACCACAAAATCCGGAGGACCTGTGCGCCTCGACTATATTGATGTCTATACACCCGACATGCGCGATGCGCCTGCGCTCTCCTCATCCAAACCCGCAGCCGAATATGTGTATAATATCACCAACCAAGACCTCCATGCCGACGGACCTGCCGACATGGTCATCATCATACCCACTTCGCAGCAGTTGCGCGTGCAGGCACAGCGGTTGGCCGATTTCCACGTCAGCCACGACAGTCTGCGCGTACGCATCGTGCCGGCCGATGAGTTGTTCAACGAGTTCGGCAGCGGCACACCCGACGCCAATGCTTACCGGCGTTATCTGAAGATGCTCTACGACCGCGCTGAGACCGAGGCCGACATGCCGCGCTATCTGATGCTTTTCGGCGATTGTCTCTGGGACAACCGCATGCTTACTCCGGAATGCCGCAATTTCTCTGCCGACGATTTCCTTCTGTGCTATGAGAGCGAGAATTCCTTCAGTCATGTCGATTGCTATGTTGACGACGGATTCTTCTGCCTGCTCGACGATGGCGAGGGTACCAGTCCGCAGTACCGTGACAAATTGGATGTGGCTGTAGGCCGCTTTCCTGTCAGATACGAGGTCGAGGCAAAGGTGATGGTGGATAAGACCATCGCCTTTGCGGAAAATGACAATGCCGGATCGTGGCAGAATGTTGTCATGTTCCTCGGCGACGACGGTGACAACAACACCCACATGATAGACGTCAACGCCGTGGCAGACAACATCGAGACCACCTACCCGGGGTATCATGTCAAGCGTGTGATGTGGGATGCTTACAAGATGAGCACGTCGTCGGTGGGTAATTCTTATCCCGAGGTGTCGAAAGCCATCAAGCAGCAGCAGGCCGAAGGTGCGCTCATCATCGACTATGGAGGCCACGGCTCGGAAATTAGCATCTCGCATGAGCGCGTGTTGAAACTCTCCGATTTCCAGCAGTTCAACAACAAGAACTTGCCGTTGTGGGTCACAGCGTCATGCGACATCATGCCGTTCGACGGTCCTGTGACGAATATCGGTGAGGAATGCGTGCTCAACAGCAAGGGTGGTGCCATGGCCTTCTTTGGGACTACCAGAAAGGTATGGACCAATTACAACAAAGTCATCAACCGTGCCTTTATCCGTAATGTGCTGAGCACCGTCGACGGAAAGCCCCTCTCTATCGGCGAGGCAGCCCGTGTCACCAAGAATTACCTCATCACGTCGGGCGAGGACACGTCAAACAATAAATTGCAATATTCATTGCTGGGCGACCCCGCGCTGACCCTTCATCTGCCCACGCAGACGGTGGTCATTGACAGCATCAACGGAAAGAAAGTGGAAGACGGCTATATGCCCGTACTGGGTGCCGGGTCGGTTGTGAGGGTGGCCGGACATGTGGAGAACGCTGACGGATTGACCGACGAGGCGTTCAACGGACTGGTCAGCGCCACTGTGCGCGACACGCGCGAACTCATTGTATGCAAAGTCAACAACAAAAATGAGACCTCAACGCCGTTCACGTTCTACGACCGCCAGAAAATACTCTTCAACGGCAGCGACAGCATCCATGCGGGTAAGTTCGCCTTCACCTTTGCCGTGCCCATGGATATCAACAATACAGAGGGCACGGGACTGATCAATCTGCATGCCGTCAACAAACAGCATGACAAAACGGCACATGGAGCGTACGACCGCTTCTATGTCTATGGCAGCGCAGAAATCGTCAGCGATGGCATCGGCCCGTCGATATATTGTTATCTCAACTCACCATCGTTCACTGACGGAGGCAATGTCAACGCCACACCCTATTTCGTGGCCAAGGTGAATGACAAAGACGGCATCAACGCCTCAGGAGCAGGCATAGGCCATGATATGGAACTCATCATTGACGGTCAGATGGCGCGCACCTACAACCTCAATGACAATTTCACCTTCGATTTCGGAAATTACACATCGGGTACCACCTTCTACAGCATACCCGAATTGGAACCGGGACGCCATCAACTGCTCTTCCGCGTATGGGATATCCTGAATAATTCTTCCACAGCCCAATTGTCGTTTAATGTGGTGAAAGGTTTGCAACCCACGCTCTTCGGCGTCAGTTGCACGGAAAATCCCGCACGAACCACCACCACGTTCATCGTCAATCATGACCGCACAGGCAGTGCCATGGACGTGGAAATCGAGATTTTCGACATGAGCGGACGCTTGCTGTGGCAGCATGCAGAGACGGGTGTGTCAACGGGCGATACCTATACCGTGGACTGGGATTTGACCGTCGACGGCGGCCGCAGACTGCAAACCGGTGTCTATCTCTACCGCGTTTTGGTCAGCACCGACGGCAGCACGCAAGCCTCAAAAGCCAAGAAACTCATCATCGTAGGCAATAATTAGCCACTTCCTTTCGTTATTATCATCAAACGCTTTATCCAAATCTGACATGAAGAAGATAATGAGAATATACATTCTGACGGCATTCCTCTGCCTGGCGACGACTGTCGCGGCGCAGAACAAGGAGGACATGTTCAATCCCGTCAATAACTCGGTCACATCGCAGACCATCGCTCCCGATGCCCGCTCGGCAGGTATGGGTGATGTGGGTGCAGCCACAGACCCCGATGTCGTGTCGCAGTACTGGAACCCCGCCAAATATCCCTTCACCATTTCAAGGGCAGGCGTGGCGCTCAACTACACCCCATGGTTGCGTCAGTTGGTCAACGACATGGACCTGGCCTATCTTGCCGGATATTACCGTATCGGCGACTACAGTGCTGTGTCGGGTTCGCTTCGCTATTTCTCATTGGGCGAGGTTTATACCAGCAGTTCGATGGATGGCGGCAATGATATGACCATCAACCCCTATGAGATGTCGCTCGACGTGGCTTATTCGCGCATGCTCAGCGAGAAATTCTCACTGGGTGCTGCCGTGCGATGGATTTACTCCGACCTGACCTACGATTATACCGAAGATACGGCCCCGGGTTCGGCTTTCGCTGCCGATGTGGCCTGTTACTATCAAGACTATCTCAATATCGGCTCGCGTGAGTGCCAATTGGGCTTGGGTCTGAACATCAGCAATATAGGTAGTAAAATCTCCTTTGGTGGCGACGACAACAGTGAGTTCATCCCCACCAATATGCGCCTCGGTGCTTCGCTCATGGTGCCTGTAGATGAATACAACCGTTTCACCATCGCTGCCGATGCCAATAAATTGCTCGTGCCCACCTATCCCAAACAGAAAGACGGTGAGACGACTGAGGACTATCAGGAGCGTGTGCAGAAGGATTATTACGATGTGTCGAGTATCAGCGGTATCTTCAAGAGTTTCGGCGACGCGCCCAACGGCACGAAAGAGGAACTGCAAGAGATACAATGGAGCGTGGGTGCCGAATACGTTTATCACGACCAGTTCTCCATCCGTGCGGGTTATCATCATGAGAGCGAGAACAAGGGTAACCGAAAATACTTCACCGTGGGCGCGGGATTCAAGATGAGTGTCTTCTCTCTCGATGCTGGTTATGTCATCGCTACGGCGAAGAGCAACCCTCTCGACCAGACACTCCGTTTCACTCTTTCCTTCGATATGGACGGCATCAAGGATCTGTTTAAGAGAAGATAAAAGTATCACCTCACTCCTCCATTCTGAGTGAAGCTCGCCCCACGTAGCCTTCCAGAAGGTCGAGGGGCACCGACAAATCTCAAATCTCAAACCTCAAATCCCAATGATACGTGTAGGAATGGGCTATGATGTCCATCAGTTGGTTGAAGGCCGCGACCTGTGGTTGGGCGGCATCAAGATACCCCATACGCTGGGCCTGTTGGGGCACAGCGACGCAGATGTGCTCATACACGCCATCTGCGACGCCATTCTCGGCGCTGCCAACATGCGCGACATCGGTTATCATTTCCCCGACACCTCAGATGCCACGCTCGACATGGACAGTAAAATCATCCTGCGCGACACCATCCGTATCATTGCCGAAAAAGGTTATCATGTGGTCAATATCGACGCCACCGTATGCGCCGAAAAGCCCAAACTCAATCCTCATATCCCTGCCATGTGTGAATGTATGGCAAGCGTCATCGGCATTGACCCCGATTGTGTCAGCGTCAAAGCCACCACGACCGAAAAACTGGGCTTTACTGGCCGTCAGGAAGGCATCAGTGCCTATGCTGTCGCATTGATAGAGAAGGTTTAGGGTAATATTGTTGTAGTGTTTTCTTTTGAAAATAACAGTTTGTCTTAGAAAACATCCAAGACAAAAAAAGACAACGCCCCCCTCCTCCTTGGAAAGTTGGGGAGACGGCCTCAAAAGTCTTATTGAGCATACAAAAATACTTCTTTTTTTTATTCCCAAAAACCTGCGGCACAAAAATGTATGCCCCCCCATCATTGTGACATGTGTCAAAAGCATTAGAACCTATATTGCGACACTGTGATTCTCAATCGGTTAGAGATGTTGCTCGTGTCAACAGTCAAGGTGGTATTGCAAATGTGTAATTATATAACTATATTTGCAGAAAACCTGATTCATTGCCCCATAATGGTGCCTGGGAGACATAACCAATTAAAAACATATAAGATGAGACAATTATTAGTATCTGTATTCATTCTTTTCATTTCTGCGACATCACTGGCGCAGAATGTACGTGAAATCATGCCAGTTGATTGGAACGAAGTGCAAAAAACGGCTCAAAATGACCCGCAACGAATAAGAGATCTGGTGGCGAGGTTATCGGCAGATGAAATAGACACTGCCATGACCTGGAATGAACGCATATTTGCCTACTATGGCCAATCCTATTTCACACCAATGACAGAACTTTTCGAAGGTCGGGAACTTGATAAACTGTTTAATGAGAAAAAGTACGAGGAGTGCCTCGCAGGAGCAAAGGAACTGCTCAAAAAGAACCCTCTGAGCCTGAAAGCTCTTTCCAATGCTGCATTCTCAATAAGCAGAATGGTGAAAGACTCGGCCAATTATGTAAACGTGTCTCTGGAAGAAGGTCAGATGTATTACAATAGAATGCAAAGGATATTCAATACCATAGCCACAACGGGTGAGGGAACAAAAGAAGACCCGTTTTATGTGACAGCGGTTTCTGATGAATACCTGTTCTTGTACTACTATCTTGATATCTGGAAGGTTGCTTCTCAATCTCTGGTCGGAAATTGTGACCTTTTGGAATTGAAAGAAAAAAGCGAATACTATGACCGCCCTCAGATCTATTTCGAGATCACCCGTGTGCTTGAAATTGAGAGCGGCATGTTAAAATAGGCGATTGCTCCTTTCCTGTTTTTCAGGAACTAACATGACACAAAAAAAGTGCGTCGCAACTCTCAACGAGCAGTGGCGCACGAGCCTATGTTTAACTAAAAATCCTTTTTCAAAAAAATCAATGGGAACCTCACGGCCACCATTGTTGTCCAATTAAACAATCTTAATTTAATTACCTTAAACCTAATAACTAAAAACCTAAATCTATTACTACTAACCTAAACAATCTATTAACCTTTTGACAATGCAAAGGTACGGCGAAATCCGACATGTCGCAATACTTTTTACCCCGTTTTTACTAAAAAATACGCTATTCTTGATATAAATCAAGCGCTGTGTGCGTTAACAGTGATTTTTTTTGCATTTTTTTTTGCAAAAACCGCTTTTTAACGTATCTTTGTGTCATTCAAAAAAATAGTATCATTATTTCCTCCTTTTTATATTAGCTTAATTTATACAACACACCATATATGAGAGTACTGATTGTAAATACCAGTGAGAGAATGGGTGGAGCGGCTCTGGCGGCCAACAGGTTGGTGGAAGCGCTCAACAACAATGGCGTAAAAGCCAAAATGTTGGTGCGTGACAAAGAGACGGACAATATCACCGTCGTAGGTCTTGGCAATGCCGTCAAAGGACGCTTGAACTTCCTTTGGGAACGATGGTGCGTGTATTGGAACCTGCACCTTGGACGGAAGCGCCTGTTCGAACTCGACATAGCCAACACCGGCTATGACATCACATCGCTCAGAGAGTTCAAAGAGGCCGATGTGATTCATCTCAACTGGATCAATCAGGGTATGCTCTCCATCGCCGATATCAGAAAAATTCTGGAGTCGGGCAAACCTGTGGTCTGGACCATGCACGATGCTTGGCCCGCTACGGCCATCTGTCATTACACACAGGGATGCAAGGCTTATACCTCTACTTGTCGCAACTGTAAGATGCTGCCTGACAACGGCGGACCCAAAGACCTTGCCTACCGGGTATGGAAGAAAAAGGCTGCGATGATAGACGGGCAGCACATCTCATTTGTCACCTGTAGCCGTTGGCTCGAAGGATTGGCAAAAAAGAGCGCCTTGCTCACAGGACAGTCTATCACGGCCATTCCCAATCCCATTGACACACGCGTATTCTGCAAAAAAGACCAGCAGGAGGCCCGTAAGCGCGCCGGACTGCCTCTGGACAAGAAAATCATCCTCTTCGTGTCGCAACGGGTCAATGACCGCCGCAAGGGCATGGATTTCATGATCGAGGCTATTGATAAGATGATAGCCGAGCATCCCGAGATGAAAGACACTGCCGCAGTGGCCATCCTCGGAGGCCATTCAGAGGATTTCACGGGTCACCTGCGCCTGCCTGCCTATCCGTTGGGATATGTCAGCGACGAGAAGAAAATCGTGGATGTGTATAACTCCGCCGATGTGTTCGTGCTGCCTTCATTGGAAGATAACCTGCCCAACACCGTCATGGAGGCCATGGCGTGCGGTGTGCCTTGTGTGGGATTCAAGGTCGGTGGTATCACTGAGGAGATTGACCATGAGAAAAACGGATATGTGGCCCAATACCGCGACTCGTCGGATTTGGCGAAAGGTATCTATTGGGTGATGGAAGAGGCTGACCGCGCCGCACTGAGTGAAAGTGCCGTGAAGAAAGTGGCCTCATCTTATTCGCAGCATCTTATTGCACTGAAATACATCGAGGTGTATAACCATGCCCTCGCTTTCAAAAATTACAAGATATGATCACCATCTCGGTGATTACCGTCACTTGGCAGGCGGCCGACGTGTTGCAACCTACGCTCGACAGCGTCAGGGGGCAGACGTATAGTCTGGTGGAGCACCTGATTATTGACGGGGCTTCGACCGACGGCACGCTCAAGATGGCGGAAGACTATCAACGCGATGTCCAAAACAGTGGTTCCGGGCATCGCGTGGTCATTTCGTCTGAGCCTGACAAGGGACTTTATGACGCGATGAATAAGGGCCTGAGCCGAGCCACCGGCGATTATGTCATCTTCCTGAATGCCGGCGACCGTCTGGCTGACGCCACGACGCTGGAAAAAGTGGCTCAGACGGCAATGGCGGCTGACGACGGCATGATGCCGGCTGTCATCTACGGTTTTACCGACCTTATCGACAGTGAGGGAAAGTGTATCGGCCCGCGTCGTCTGCAACCACCTGCGAAACTTACGTGGCGCTCCTTCCGAAAAGGCATGCTCGTGTGTCATCAGGCGTTTTACGCCAGAACCGACATCGCCCGCACCATTCCCTATGACACCCGTTTCCGCTATTCGGCAGATGTGGATTGGTGTATCCGCGTGATGAAAGAGGCTGAGCGCCAGTCGCTGCCCCTGACACGCATCGACAGTGTGGTGGCTTTGTTTTTGGAGGGCGGACAGACCACGAAGCACCACCGCGACTCCCTGAAAGAGCGCTTCCGTGTGATGCGCAGCCATTATGGCCTGCTCACCACCACGGCCATGCACGCCTGGTTCGTGTGCCGTTCGCTTTTTGCGAAAATGAAAAGTGCAAAATGACGTTACGGTAAGGTTATAACAGATGTAAAGTATTTTACACAACGATTCCGATGGCGTCAAAATGTTAAAAATGTCAAATCCTTTATGACTTTTCGGATTTATTACTTATCTTTGCCCAGAAATATCAACTTAACTATTAATTCCGACAATATGAAGAAATTATTAATGATGGCTGCCATGATGGCTGCTGCATTTGCATTCTCAACAGAAGCCAATGCACAAAATGTGAAAAAAGATATTGTGAAGAAAGATGTCCGCGTAGAGCAAGTGAAAGAGAAGGCCGTAAAGGTTGACGCCTCTGCCAAGAAGACACAGAAGGTAGCACAGATACGTGAGGTTCCTGCCACAGTTGCTCCTCAGAAAAAAGAATTGCAGAAAAAGGAAGTGACTGTCGAGAAGAAAGATGTAAGAGTGGCTCCGGTTCGCAGACGTATGGCTCCGATGAAACCGGTCGAGCCTAAAATGCAAGAGGAAACCAAGGATGTGAAAAAATAACTATTGACTTCCTTAATAGAGAAAAGATAAGTGCCAGACTTCCGGAGAAGTCTGGCACTCTTTTGATAGTTCTTTGAAATGTGGGTTATGAGTATTTCAACAGTTGTCCGGGACGGATACGCAGTTCCTTGCCCAGATGGTTCATCTCTGCTAATTTCTCAACGGAGATGTTGTATTTGCGAGCGATAGAATAAACGGTCTCGCCGGCTTGCACTTTGTGGAATTTCGACGCACCGCTGCTACGCTGCTGACCTTGCTGGTTGTTGCTGGCTGTAGCACGGCCACCGGTCACATCTTCGCGGCTGTAACCATTACCGTCGTTCTTGCCGCGCAGGCGTGTAGCCTCGGCAGACTCGCGGTCAACAGTGCTCTTGCGGAAGGTGTAGAAATCGCCTGTCACGTCTTGCTTGCGGAAGTCGAAGAACAAAGCGGGATTGAGTGCCACACCGCAGAGACGGGTCTCGAAATGGAGGTGTGAACCTGTGCTGCGGCCAGTGTTACCGCCCAGACCGATAGGATCGCCGGCGCGGACTACCTGATTCTCGCGCACCAATTGCTTCGACATGTGGCCGTAGATGGTCTCCAGGCCATTGTGGTGACGGATCACCACATAGTTGCCGTAGCCTTTGGGTTCATATTTCACCACACGCACTTTGCCGGAGAAAGCGGCGCGGATGGTGTCGCCGATATACACCTTGATGTCAAGGCCTTTGTGCATGCGACCCCAACGTGCACCGAAGTTGGATGTGATAACGCGGCTCGGAGTGGGCATGCAGAAATCACGGAGATCGATGCGGTATGATTCGGGCAATTCGGTGGCCTTGTGGGCGTAACGGTTATCCCAGTCCTGATACAGACTGGCTGAGGGAGAGGCAGCCTCTTCGCGCTCCATGATGCTTTGCAGCGCCAAGGTGTCTACTGCTCTTACTTTCTTGTCAACTGGGGCCTGACGTGCTAACAAATCTTGACCCATCACTGGTGTTGATGCCAACAATACTGTTGCCATCAGCGCAATTGATTTTATCGATTTTGTTAAATGCATATTCCTAAGTTTGTAGTTAAGTGACCGTTCTCACGGGGGATTTCTAAGAAAAATAGTCGGGCGAAAATATCAAAAACACCGATTATTTTAGTAGAAAATCATCACTTTTTCACGTTCTCGGGTGCAAAGGTAGGACATAAAAACCGTAAAAAAGAACGATTAACAGTCTTTAGTGTCTGTTTAACACACATTTAGGTTTAGGCTTAGGGTAGAGAGTTTAGTGTTTAGTGTTCTAATCGATATTCCTATTGACTTTATAATCTTTAAGGTTTTTAAGGACATTAAAGACCTTGACGACCTTATTGCTCATGGCTCAAAGCCCGAAGTCTATGAGATTACGCCCCAATTGATATTGGTCTTTCGCAGTTCGGCGAGCCGGTTCCAGAGCATGGCGTGTTCTGGTCGCTCACAGGTCGGGTCGGCATCAATGATTTTTTGTGCCTCGTCGCGCGCCATCTGAACGATTTGTCCGTCGCGGGCGATGTCGGCTATTTTCAGGTCAAAGGCCATACCGCTCTGCTGTGTACCCTCCAAGTCGCCTGGACCGCGCAGTTTCAGGTCGGCCTCGGCTATCTGGAACCCGTCGTTGGTGTCGCACATGATGTCGATGCGGCGGCGCGTCTCCTTGCTTAGTTCGTAGGGCGTGACCAGAATGCAATACGATTGGTCGGCGCCACGGCCCACACGTCCGCGCAACTGATGCAGTTGCGACAGTCCGAACCGTTGTGCGTCGAGGATGACCATGACCGATGCGTTGGGCACATTTACGCCCACCTCGATGACTGTTGTCGCCACGAGTATCTGTGTCTCGCCGCGTACAAACCGCTGCATCTCGTCTTCTTTCTCCTTGGCTTTCATTTTGCCGTGCACCTTGCTCAGACGGAATTCGCTGAAGACCTGACAGAGTGTTTCATAACCTTCCTCCAGATTCTTCAGGTCGCTTTTCTCGCTCTCCTTGATGAGCGGAAATACGATGTAAATCTGCCGTCCCATGCGTACTTGTCGGCGGATGCTCTCGTAGAGTGATGTGATGCGGTTGTCGAAACGGTGCTCGGTCTGTATAGGTTTGCGTCCCGGTGGCAGTTCGTCGATGACGCTCACATCCAGATCGCCGTAAATGGTCATTGCCAGGGTACGGGGGATAGGTGTGGCGGTCATCACCAGCACATGGGGAGGATTCTCGCTTTTTCCCCATAGTTTGGCTCTCTGCGCCACACCGAACCGGTGCTGCTCGTCCACCACAGCGAAGCCCAGCCGATAGAATTGCACGGGGTCTTCGATGATGGCGTGTGTGCCCACGAGTATCTGCACACTGCCATCGGCCAGCCCGTCGAGAATCTCTTGGCGTTTTTTGCCCTTGACGATGCCCGTGAGCAGTTCCACGCGTATGGGCATGTCGCCCAGAAATTCGCGGATGGTGGCCAAATGCTGTTCGGCGAGGATTTCTGTCGGAGCCATGATGCATGCCTGATAGCCGTTGTCGAGCGCGATGAGCATCGACATCAGCGCCACAAGTGTCTTGCCCGAACCTACGTCGCCTTGCAGCAGGCGGTTCATCTGTCGCCCGCTGCCCATGTCTTGGCGTATCTCGCGGATGACGCGCTTCTGGGCGTTAGTCAACGTGAAGGGCAGGCGGTAACGGAAGAACCCGTTGAATAAATCGCCTACGCGCGAGAAGACATAACCACGGTATTTTCTTCGTTGGTCGGCGGCATAGCGCAGAATGTTGAGTTGCACATAAAACAACTCCTCAAACTTCAGTCTGAGCCTTGCGCGTTGCATCTCGTCGGTGGTCTTGGGATAATGCACATGGCGTAGGGCGTCGTCGCGCGATACCAGATGCAGCGGACCGGTGATGAAGGGTGGCAGTGTCTCGTCGATGGGCGAGGGGATGCGCTCGAGCATGCTTTTCACGATGCGCTCGATGCTGCGCGATGTCAGCCCCATCGTCTTCATCTTCTCCGTCGTGTTGTAATAAGGCTGCATGCCCATCGACGACAGTTGCAGGTCCGTGGCCGGTTCCACTTCTGGATGGGCTATCTGAAAACGTCCGTTGAAGACAGAAGGTTTGCCGAAAACGATGTATTCTGTGTTGACCTTGATACTCTTCGTGACATATTGCGTGCGTGCGAACCATACTAAATCCACAATCCGTCCCTGCCCGTCATGGAAATGGGCTACAAGCCGTTTCTTGCGCGGGCCCATCTCAAATTCCTCAAAACTCAGGATCTTGCCTTTCAACTGCACGAAAGGCATGTCGGGCGACAGCTCATCCGAGCGGTAGATGCGGCTGCGGTCAACGTATTTATAGGGGTAGTATTCGAGCAGGTCGCCGAAAGTGCGGATATTGAGTTCTTTGTTCAATATCTCCTTCCGTTTGGGCCCGACGCCGGGCACATACATCACATCCTGTTCGAAAATCGATGGCATACAGTTGTGCTTATTGTTCTCCTATCAGGTGTAAGAATTGCATCTTACGCTGCAAAGTCCGCACGTCCTCCTCAGGGATGAAGAACGACAGGATGCGGTAGGCATAGGGTAGGGTAGCGGCAGGTCCTTCACCCGTGATGATGTTGCCGTCGACGGTGAAAAGTTCTGCGGTGTAGTCGGCCCCGTCCATATACACTTCAAATCCCGGCGAGCAGGTGGCTCTTTTGCCTTGTAAAAGCCCAAGACTGCCTAGTACCATGGGCGCGGCGCATATGGCGCCGATGCGACCGCCCTTCGCGGCCTGTGCCATCACGGCGGCGCGGACACCCTCATGGGCGTTAAGATTCTTGCTGCCGGGCATACCGCCGGGCAACAGCAGCATATCGGCATCGCTCAGGTCGGTCTCCTCAAGCAGGGCATCGGCCATGACCGTAATGCCGTGCGAGGTTTCCACCATCAGGTCGCCCGTCACACTGACTGTTATCACTTCCACACCGCCCCTGCGCAAGATGTCAACAGGTGCCAGTCCCTCTATCTCCTCAAACCCGTTAGCGAGAAATTCATATACTTTTGCCATAATCTTTTCTTAATGTCGGTAAAAAACTGTAATTTTGCCGAAAAATATACACAGAATACGTATGTACACCGTTGCAAAAATACGATTTTTTTGCCATTTTACGTGTTTTGAATGTAAAAAAGATGTTTAAATACTCAAATATGTCTGAGCGTCAACTGCGTTTTGCCTTCTTTGGCAATATCTATCAGGCCAAGAAGTCGATGTCCATCCAGAAAATACTCTCTTTCCTTTCGGAGAGAGGAGCGGCGGTGTATATCGAGCGGGCGTACTACCATTTCCTGACCGTAGAACAGCAGATTGACGTGCATGCCGACCAGGTGTTCTCGGGCGATGACTTCGAGGCCGACTTCGTGGTCTCTATGGGCGGCGACGGCACTTTCCTCAGCGCGGCGAGCAGGGTGGGCGACAAAGGCATCCCCATCATCGGCGTCAATATGGGCCGGTTGGGATTCCTCGCGTCTTTCACTCCTGAGTGTGTGGAGGAGGCGCTGACCGATGTCCTTGAAGGCAATTACGCCGTCGATGAACTGAGTGTGATTGGCGTCCGGGCTGACGGGTCGTTGCTCTCGGCCCATCCTTATGCGCTCAACGATATCGCTGTACTCAAACGCGATAATGCGTCGATGATCAGTATCCGCGCATATGTCAACGATGAATATCTGGTCACCTATCAAGCCGACGGACTGATAGTCAGCACCCCCACGGGCAGCACGGCCTATTCGCTCTCAAACGGCGGGCCGATTGTGGCACCGCAGGCTGGTGTGCTCTGTCTCACACCCGTGGCGCCCCACAGCCTGAATGTGCGGCCCATGGTCATCCCCGATGATGCGGAAATCACTCTCACCGTAGAGAGCCGCAGCCACCAATTTCTCGTGGCTATCGACGGACGCTCTGAGAAATGCTCCGAAGGCACGGTGCTCACCATCCGTAAGGCTAAATTCCCTGTACGTGTGGTGAAACGCTTCGATACGAAGTATTTCCACACCCTCCGCCAAAAAATGATGTGGGGGAAGGACACGAGGTAAGAAGCAAGGCTCCCCCGAGGGGGAGAACAAAGTTAGTCTGCAAATATTGTAGTAATCACTCCCCTGCGGGGAGGGATGGGAAGGGGGGCTAAAAGTTCAAATGGCCCACTCCCCAAACGACCAAGACCAATGTTCAAGAGAATAAAAAACTATCTCCACGCACCCGACAGTAAATACACTGTGCGAGAAACAGTCAAATGGCTGTGGATGGCATGGAAAGGCAACCGCCTGCAGGCTTTCATCAACGCCGCTCTCGGACTGATTGGCGTGGCGCTGAGCCTGGCATCCGTTTGGGCGGTGAAACATGCCATTGACGTGGCTTCGGGCACCATCGAAGGCTCCATCTACTGGTCGGTGGCGCTCATGGCGGCCATCGTGCTCTGCGATTTCGGAGTGAGCATTGCTGGTGTGTGGGTGCGCAACATCTTGGGCATCAGGGCGCAAAACAGGATGCAGCAGCGTATGCTCGACCGTATCCTGCGTTCAGAGTGGCACGGCAAAGAGTCGCACCATAGCGGCGATGTGCTCAACAGATTGGAGTTTGATGTGGGCAACGTGGTGAATTTCCTCACTGAGACCATCCCCAGCACACTCTCTGTTTTTGCCATGTTCTTTGGCGCATTCTTCTATCTCTTCTCTATGGACAAGATGCTGGCGTGCATTATCGTGGTCATGATACCGCTCTTTGCCATCGTCAGCAAGATATATATACGTAAGATGCGCCAACTGACCCGACAGGTGCGCGACAGTGACAGTAAGGTGCAGAGCGTGTTGCAAGAGACCATACAAAACCGTATGCTCATCAAGACCTTGGAGCGCGACTCGGCCATGGTGGATAAACTGGAGAGCACACAGAGCGAACTGCGCCATAATGTGGTGAAACGCACCGCTTTTTCGGTATTCTCCAACCTCATCCTCAATTTCGGCTTCGCACTGGGTTATCTCGTGGCGTTTCTTTGGAGCGCACTGCGGTTGGCTGAGCATACCCTCACCTTCGGTGGCATGACGGCTTTCCTGCAATTGGTCAACAAGGTGCAAGGACCTGCGCGCAGCCTTACCAAACTTATCCCGGCCTTCGTGTCGGTATTCACGGCGGCTGAGCGACTCATGGAACTGGAGGAGAACCCGCTTGAGGAGCAAGGAGACCCCATCAAACTGGCGGCTCCCTGTGGCATCAGGTTGCAGGATGTGTCTTACGCTTACGACGACAAGGAGGGTGATGTCATCCACCAATTGTCATTTGATTTCAAACCGGGCAGTTGCACCGCCATTTTGGGTGAGACGGGCGCGGGAAAAACCACGCTTGTGCGTGTGCTCTTGGCACTGCTTCGTCCGAAAGAGGGAAAAGTAGAGATATACAACGACCAGGAGTCGCGCGAACTCAATCCGCGTATGCGTTGCAATTTCGTATATGTGCCTCAGGGAAACACGCTCATGAGCGGCACCATCCGCGATAATCTGCGGTTGGGTAAACTCTCTGCCACCGATGAACAGATGCGCGAGGCGTTGCGCGTTAGTTGCGCAGATTTCGTGTTCGACTTACCCGATGGGCTCGACACCTCTTGTGCGGAGTCTGGCGGCGGACTGAGCGAGGGACAGGCACAGCGCATCTCCATTGCGCGCGCATTGTTGCGCAACCGCAATATCCTTCTTTTCGACGAGTCAACCAGCGCACTTGACCCCGAGACCGAACGCCAATTGTTGCACAATATCCTTGCTACGCACAACAAGACGGTCATCTTCATCACTCACCGCCCCGCTGTCGTGGAATATTGCGACCAGACACTAAAAATCACGAAAACTTCCACGAAATAATACTACGAATTCAATTAAAGACTACGAATTAGGCGAATTTTACGAATAAACCATCTGAGAGCGCAAAACTCATCAGCATTTCGTAAAATTCGCCTAATTCGTAGTCTTAGATCCTTGGTCTGTTTCTTATTTACTTTGCTCTCTTTTTGTTTCCTACGATGTAAATACCGTGGGGGAGAGCGTTTGTGTTTTGGCCCAGGTATTTGCCGTCGATGGTATAGATGTTTTTGGGAGTGGTGTCTTCGTCAGTGCTGAGCGACCCCACGTGTGCCTGACCGCCAAGGAAATCCTTCAACACGTAAAGGGCTGGCAGGGCACGGTGCGTGTTGTTATCCCACAGCCCGCGGTTCACCCAGTAGGATGAGACCTTGTCGTTGGGACCGTTGCCGTTCTCTTCAGGGTACCACCAGAAGAGTCCTTCTACGTTAGCGTGCTTGTTCAATTCCGTAATCAGGTCACGGGTGAATGCCACCTGTCCTTCAGCCGACACAGGCCATGTGGATGAGAAGTCATAGTCTATGCCTTTGCCTTTTTCAGGTTGCCACTGATAGTAATAGGCGGTCTCTACGATATGCACTTTTTTATCTGGGAACTTTGTGGCCAACTGATTGAGCGATGTGGACAGCACGCTGAGCGAGTTGTGCCAGAAGGGGTAGTAACTCAGTCCGATGATGTCATAATCCACGTCGGCCATGTGTGTGTAAAACGATGTGAGCACATTCGTCTGTCCCGCCCGCTCGGTGTGGATGATGATTTTAGCCTGTGGGCAAACCTCGCGGCAGGCTTTCACCGCTTGTTTAAGCAGGTTGATAAACCGTGTCCAATTGGCCTCGGGCGAATTAGTGTAACAACGGTTGTTGTTCGTGCCGTATTTGCCCCACAACATGCCGTAGGAAATCTCGTTGCCCGTCTGGATGAAGTCGGGCGTGGCACCTTCGTCAACTAATCGTTGCAGACAAGCCTTGGTGTAATCGTAGATTTTCGTTTGCAACTGCTGTTCGCTCAGCGAGAGCCAATCGGCTGGCGTCCATTGGTTGGCGGGGTCGGCCCATGTGTCGCTATAATGGAAATCGAGCATCAGGGCGAATCCCTCGGCCTTGATACGTTTGCAGAGGCGTACCACATAATCAAGATCCTGGCACACTTGTGCGTCGGTGCCGCCATTGGGCGATTTCCTGTCAGGATTAACGAAGAGACGCACACGCTGGGCGTTCCATCCCACAGCCTCGCTCTTCATGTATTTCAACACATCATCTATCTTCGACCCGTTTTGGTCATAATACGCCACATTGTTGTCGTCATAACTCTGCAGCACGGAGATGTCGCCGCCCACATATCGTGTTTGAGCGTTGACAGCGAGCGTCATACCCGCAATTATCACAAGAAGAATAGTGATTCGTTTCATATCTCAGGTTTTTAAGTTTGCTGCAAAGATACCTCTTTTTATCTGAAACGGCAAATAAATATCAATGAAAAAGACGACTCTGACAGGAGCCGTCTTTCTCATTATTTTTGAACGATTTTATTACTTGATTATAATCTTCCTTCCTCCCTGGATGTAGATTCCGCGTGTGGGATGAGTCACACGACGGCCTTGCAGGTCATAGATGGCATCGTCGCGCGGGGTGTCATTTGCATATTGGATTTCCTCAATGCCCGTCTTCACGATGTTCACCAAGTTTTTGCCGCCTTCTGTGGCAGAGGAGACCTCGAAATAGGTGGTAGCCTTGATGTCGTTAATATCGACGGTTTGTGGAGAACCGCTGCCTGTGCTGAACACGAAATTGACACAGTCGTCGGGTGCGTTGATGGTGTAGGTGTTCTTGTACCAGTTTTTGCCGTCAGCGGTCACAGTGGTGCTCACCTTATCGCCTGGCCAGTTGCCGTTTTTCGGACTGTGCGAGCCGTCGCCGCCCCACGTCCAGAAGTTCACGCTGCTCCATCCCACGGCGTCGGTATTCACATAGATGTCGATGTTATAGGGCTGGAAGTCGATGACTGTATAGGTGCGGCTCTGGATGCCTGTCACGGTTCCTCCGATGAGCAATCCGGCTTTTAGTGTTGTGGTTCCCACGGGGATGGTCACTTTCGCGCCGGATGCCACTTTCGTGCTCGATGCGGTGGGGTCGCTGCCGTCGGTAGTATAGACGATTTGTGCATTGTCGCGTGTCAGTGCGGTCAGTGTCGCCTGTTGCTCGCCGTTGTAGGTTCCCGATGCCAGACTAATCCAAGCCGTATTGGCGGTGTTGGGCAGGTAGTAGCGGTAGTGGTATCCTTCAACTACGAGTATCCATCGGTCGGTGGGTGTGTATTTCGCCACATTGCCCACAACAGCCATCATGTCGCAGTTGGCACCTTTCGTGCAGACTGCATAGTGCTGTGTATCGCCACTGTATTTGGTGTAGGAACTCTCATTGTGGATGCCGGCGAATTTACGCACGTTAATCATGTTGGCGATATCGTTTTTGCAGTCTTTCCAATGCTTGAAGAAGACACAGGGCGTTCCAGGCATGGCCAGCAGATAGGCGTTGGCAGCCAAGGTGTCGCGCAGGATGGGGTCTTGGGGCGATCCTGAGCGCTTCTCAGTGTCATGGTTCTCGACGAAGGTCACGGCATAGCGGCGGTAATTGCTGTCGGCCATCAACGATGTATTATCAAGTTTATTCCAAGCAGTTTGACTGCTGCCGGCATTTATGGCATCACGTACCGTGTATCGGAATGGAAAGTCGAAGGCTGCGCTCTGAATGACGCCGTTCACTTTCGTCGCGTTGATCCAGTTTGCCACAGAGTTCTTGTTGCCGTCCCAGTATTCGCCCACACTGTAGGTCGGGGCAGCGTCTTTGTTGTACTTTCCTAAGAATGAGCCACTGAAACCTTTCACCATGTCGTAGCGGAATCCGGTGTAACCAAGATCGTTGAGCAGGAAATCGAGGTAAGCCTTAACGCAAGTTTGCACGTTGGTGCTGTTGTGGTCCAGGTCGCGCATGCCATCCCATCCCTCTCCCGAGTCGGCTTTGCCACTCAGGCTATATCCGTTTGCCTCGGCCCAGGCCTTGGTCTTTCCGTTGTCATCGTCCGAACAAATGTCGGTCGAGAGCATTTGGTAAGTCACCCCCTTGTATGTCTCTTTCGGGAAGGTGACCCATCCGTTGGTGTTGCGGTGGTTGATGACCACGTCGGCGATGGTGCCGATGCCTTTGGCCTTGAAAGTGGTGATAAGTGACCGAAGTTGTGCTTCTGTGCCGAATGTTGAGTTTTGGTCAAACCAATAAAAGTCGTCATAACCCATTGAATTACCACCGTTGTCGTTGCACTTACCGCTCTGAGGTATCCAAACGAGGTTGAAGTACTGAGCCAGTTCGTCGGCTTGTGACTCCAGTTTCGTCCATTGGGTGTCGTCGAAAGAATCCCAGTAGAATCCTTGCAGCATCACACCCTGATATTGACTCGGCCAACCCTGTGCCATCATCAGCAACGGCATGGCCATAGCAAGCATTGTTGTGTAAAATTTCTTCATCATGGTCAGTGTGTTTGATTATGCTGCGAAATTAATAAAAAATATAATAGGTTGTACATTTACGGCCCTCTCAATTCTTTACACTGTCGTGCAATCGGTTGCACAACGGCTTAGGGTGGAGTGCTTAGGGTAGTTTAGACAATACTCTAATTCTGGGAAGTTTTGTTGTTCCGACTTTAGTTAGCTAATGGAGATTTAGGGCATAGGGATATTACCTGTGGTGTTAAATAATAACAAAGATGACCACCCCGAACAGGGTAGTCATCTTTGTTCGTAAAACTCATCCCTATCCCTCCTTTTGGAGGGTCAGGATAGGTAAACTACTTCTTCGTGATGATGGCGTGGCTGCCACCGCTGAATGAAGCGAAGAGTTTGATGTCGTAGGTGCCGGCCTCCACGGGAATGTTAGCACCGCCGATGGACAGACTGTTGGGATTTCCACCCAGGTCGAGGTCGCCATCCCAGTTGTCGTTGCCACGGAACTTGATGGTACCTTCGTTCAACTGGAGATTCTCGATGTGCCAGAAACCGCCTTCTGCGTTCCATGACATATCCTGGTCGCAATTCCAACCGTCGGCTGTAGCATCGCCAATCACACCTACGGTGTTGATCTTAATCAGGTTATAAGTCATGGCGGTGGTGTTGAGCACAATCTTGTAGAACCCGGTTTCAGGAGCAGGCACATTGCCAATACCGTTCACGTCGAGTTTACCGTCTTCTGTCCACTCGAGGTCATTGTCCCAGTTGTTGGCATTGGGCTTGAACTTGAACTCGCCGTTGAGGAAGTAGAATCCGATATAGGAGTCGCCATTGAGCATCATCGGGTGTGATGTGCTCCATCCGCTCTCGTTACCAATCTCGTAGAACACGTCACCTTCCTTAATCGGGTTGTAGCCCCATGTCAGTTCTTGCAAGTTGAACCATACATGGTATGCCACGGCGTCTTCCACGTGTGTAATGACGATATTGCCGCCGGCGTTGTTGGCTGCCAGTTTACCTTCCGTACCATTGGGGTCGGCAGTGTAGTCGCTGTCCCAACCGCCTACGCCAGACTCCGGACAGAGCTTGAACTCGATGTTGCTGCCGGTAGCGTCGAGAATAATCGAATAGACGGGGTCATCTGCAGGTGATGCACCGCTGTTCTTCACGGGCAGGCTTGTGTTGCTCGGATCCCAGCCTTGCGGAGTACCGACGATGTAATAGGTTGCCTCCAGTGCATAGACGGGTTTGTAGCTCCACTCCTGGTCCATCATGTTGAATGTCAGGTCGAAACCTACTGCATTGGGATCCTCGGGGATAGTAAGGTTGCCCGGACCGGCATTGTTGGTCGAGAACTTGCCTTCCTGACCGTCAACATCAGGTGTCAGACAGTAGTCCCAAGAGCCTTCGGGAGCGCCCTTCGGGTTGACCTTGAACTCCACGTTGCCGCCATCGGTAGGAACGGGGATACGACCAGTAAAGACGGGATTCTCATAGGGGTCAGCGCCGCCGTTGCTCAGTACATACTCCTTGCCGTTGATGTTCCAACCGTTCACGTTGCCCACCACATAATACTCCTCGTAAATGATGGGAGCCATCGGTGTCACAGTAACGGTGGTGTTGCCTACGGCTTTCAGGCTCTGGCCGTTGATTTTCACAAAGCCAGCCACGTCGATGGGTATCTGTCGGGGCTCAGGACGTTTGCCATAAAGCGACTCGACAATCTCTTCCAGTTCACTGGCCGAAACATAACCGTTAGCATCGGCTGTAATAGTCTTGCTCATGGTCTTGTCGGCGTTCCAGAGGGTCACCTCATAGGTGGTCTCATTCTCGTCAGAGGCGCTCAGCGAAGGAACGAACAGTTGCACGGTGGTGTCATCGACGACATCGATATCGGCAAAGTCGATGGCGGGAGCCTCCGACACGGCCAGTGCGATGCTCTTGCCGTCCTCTGTGCCGCCCATATTCGGGTTAGCCCAGTCGGTATAGTCTTCCGTACAACCGATCATCAGCAATGCAATGCCTAATGAATAAAATATCTTTTTCATATTCTTTTCTTGTTATGATTTTGAATGTAAGGAGGGTAGGGCGGGGTTGCCGCCCCATTGCCTCTTTATTTTGCAATAAACGTAAACGCACCGGTGATGTCGTTGAAGAGCACCAGATA
>CAMJAO010000006.1 GCA_946403615.1 uncultured Prevotellaceae bacterium | reverse complement strand
TTGTCGGCCAGTGCACCTACAGCGGCAACGCCATCACGGTGAAAAACAGCAGCGGCGAGACAGTGGCGACAGCCAATCCCGACAAGGCCTGCTGGAAGAACGACCGTTCGAATGTGACGGAATTGATCTATGAAGGCGCAGCCACCACGCTCACCATCTCAGGCATGGGCTATTGTCCTTTTGTGGCAGTGGAAGCCTATGAGGCCGCTCAACCCGTCTCTTTCCGTAATTTCAGTGTCATCGTCAACAACCAGACGGGCACATTGCTGACCACTGACGAGCAGGTGCAGGGCACAGCCGTCAGTTTCGGTGTGGCAGTCGATGCTGAGGGTACAGTGAGCCGTGTGGCCGCCGATGACGCATCTGCCGTGGCTACTGTCAGCGGTACTTACCACAGCGACCACGGTTGCACGGGTCTGAAAGTGGTGACCGCCGTCAACGGTCCCGTGAAAATCCTTGTCGGCCAGTGCACCTACAGCGGCAACGCCATCACGGTGAAAAACAGCAGCGGTGAGACTGTGGCGACCGCCAATCCCGATAAAGTCTGCTGGAAGAACGACCATTCGAATGTGACGGAACTCAAATACACCGGCGCAGCCACCACGCTCACCATCTCGGGCATGGGCTATTGTCCCTATGTAGCGGTGGAAGCCATTGAGGCTACGGCAGTTGAGGTGTCGTATTCATTGGGCAACGTGGAATGTCAGGGCTCTATCCTCCCCGCAGGCGGACAGTATGCCCAGGGCGACAAGTACACCATTCCCGCGCAGAACTTCACCCTCTACAAAGAGGGATATACCCTGACGGGATGGACCGACGGCACCAAGACTTACAATGCAGGTAGTGTTGTCACCCTCGAGGGCGACCTTGCTCTTACTCCGGTGTTCACCCCGAACGAGGTGGCTTTGGCCGACCGTACTGATGCCGTGACCGTGAAATGGAATTTCCGCAGCGATCAGGGCGCTCCCATTGTGCAGTGGGAGAACCAAACCGGGCTTGTATGGGTGGCACAGGCTACCGTCAACGGCAAGTCCATCGATGTGGCACTGCCTCTCTCAACCAAACCCGGAAAATTCAACAACTCGAGTAATGCCGACTGGGTTCAGGTAAACAATGGTACAACCTTCACCGTTCCCGCTTGTAAGGGTGCTACTGTTTCGATGGAGGCTTACTCTGAGTTTGGTGCCGAAGGAAAGACTGCTACCACCATTGACGGACAGAGCGATTACACTTCAGGCAAGACCATCAGTTATGAGATTGCCGGTTCGGTCGAGTCTGTAGATGTAGTGATTGGCAATGATGCGGGATATATGCGCTATATCCAAGTGGTGCTCCCCGTGGTGCAGAGTAGCGGCGGTGTATCTTATACCGACGAGGCGGCTACCGTGATTTGGCCGATGACCACAGCGACGGCAGAGGGCATCGCAGCCTATACCACAACCCCGAGCGATGCGTTCAGCACCGTGGCACTCAATACGGGTGACATAAAGCTCAACGGAACTGGTACGGGACAGGCAACCTATCCCGACGGATCGCTCGTAACCTTTGTGAAACTGAGGCCTGCCGGTGAAACACAGTCGGTGGAGTGGAGCGTGAAACCCGCTTCAGGACTGACTTTCACACCGACCAAAATCAGTGCCTATATCCAACGTTTCGGTACCGATGCAGAGAACGGTATCACTATCAGCGCTAAGGTGGGTGATGGCCAGCCCGTCACATTGGGCAACTTTACCGCACCGCGTAACAATAAGTCGCAGGCAGACGACAAATACGGAAACAACAGCAATTACACCAACCATTTCGAAATTGAACTGACTGCGGAACAACAGGCAGCATTCGCATCTTCCGACATTCTCACGGTTTATGGTACTGTGGGTGTAGGCTCTACCAAGGATGGCGGTTATGCAGAGATGACCATTGACGGTTTGCTCAATGGCACCATTTCCGATGTAGAGAAATATTCTCTGACCATCACCGCTGCTCCCGAAGAGGGCGGAACCGTGTCGGCTTACCCCGCCGCCGAGGAATATGAGGAAGGTACAGAGGTGACTCTCACCGCCACCGAGAACTTCGGTTACAATTTCGTGAACTGGACCAACGCCGCCGGCGAGGAAGTATCGACCGAGGCGAAATTCAAATACACCGTGAACGGTGATGCTGAACTCACCGCCAACTTTGTGGCCGTGGAGACCTACGAACTGGCTGTCACAGTGGATGGCACCAACGATTACATGGTGACCGTCTCACCTGAACCCACCATGGTCGATGGCAAGATGATGTATGAGGCAGGCACCGTTGTAGTGCTCACCGCCAATCAATACGAGGGTCTCGTTACCTTCAATAACTGGAGCGACAACACTACAAGCAGTGAATTGGAAGTGACGATGGATGGCGACAAAGCCATCACCGCCACTTATTCCGAGGCAGATATCATCGCCGGTTGGGATTTCTATAAGGCAGGAAAAGACGGACGCGTGGCAGATTTCTCTGATGAGAACAACACGGCAGCCGCACTTAGCCTTGTCAATACCGAGACTGGCGCCACCGCTGCATGGCTCGACAAGAGCACGTTGGGTGGAGGCGGATACGAGAGTTTTGCTGGTGCAGCAGTCGTCTGGGTTCAAGGAAATGCTAATGGTGATGTAGGCAACTATCACTGGCAGACCAAAATCAATGCCGAGGCATTCAAAGACATCAACGTACAGTTCCAGATGCTCTACAATTACAATGCTTACCAGACCTACAATGTGGACTATTCACTCGATGGTCAGGAATGGACCAACTTCGGCAGTATCACCATGACGGGCACTAAGTCAGTGGCTTCGTTCAATGGGCAGATACCTTCCGAAGCCGACAACCAGGCCCAACTCTACATCCGCATGATAGCCGACAAGAACTCCAATGTGGACGGTTCCGCTTCTAAGAATGACGGTAATACGCTGGCCATGTTCTTCATCACCGGCAATCCTGAACTCGTCAATGACGGCACGGCTCCTGTGCTCGTATCGACTGTGCCCGAGAACGGTGCTACTGGTGCTTCGGCTTCCGGCAAGATTGTCCTTACCTTCGACGAACGCGTGAAAGTGGCTGAAGGCACAGTGGGCACACTCAATGGCGAGTCGCTGACTCCGGCCGTGAGCGGCAAGACCGTGAGCTTCGTCTATAAAGGTCTCGATTATGATACGCAATACACTTTCGAACTGCCCGCTAACTCGGTGAGCGACCTGACTGATAATGTGCAGGAAAATGCCATCACCATCGCATTCACCACAATGGCGCGTCCCGCGGTGACCAAGGGTCTCTATGACTGGGTGGTGCCGACCGACGGCTCTCTTGAGGATGCCATCGCAGCAGCCAACAGCCGCAGCGACAAGAACACCCGTTACCGCATTTTCTTGATGAACGGCACCTACACGTTGCCGCTCAGCACGACAGCCACCATCAGCAGCGACGACGGCAATGCCTATGCCAGCCCCATCACCTTTGTCACCGCGTCGAACATCTCATTCATCGGCGAGAGCATCGACGGTGTGATTATCACCAACCTGCCCGACGGTACACCCACCTTTGCTGGCAGATATGGTACCACCAGTGTGTATGACGGCATCGGCAAGAGCGATGTGCTGCAACTCAGCGGCTCTGACACATACTTCCAAGACCTGACAGTGAAGAGCGGTATCGGCGACGCGCTGGGACGCAACATCGCAGTACAGGATCGCGGCACGAAGACCATCTATAAGAATGTGTGTCTGCATGGATACCAAGACACTTGGACTTCGAACAAACAAAGCGGACTCTATTACTTCGAGGGTGGTGTCGTACGTGGACGCACCGACTACCTTTGCGGCAAGGGTGATGCTTTCTTCAATGCTGTAGAGCTGAGACAAATTGCAGGCGGTTATCTCGCTGTGCCTTCACAACCCGCTAATATCGGTTGGGTGTTCAGCGACTGTGTCATCAACGGCGACGGCAATGGTGTCGATGGTAACTACACCCTCGGTCGGCCGTGGGGCGATGGCACTCCTATCGCTCTCTACATCAATACCACGATGAATGTCATTCCATCCGCCATTGGATGGTCTGAGATGAGCAACGGCTGGCCCGCACGATTCGCAGAGTACAACTCAATGACATCTAACGGCGCGACAGTTGATTTAAGCGGACGTAAGACTGTCTTCGGTGATAACCATGCCAATAATCCTGTGCTGACCGCTGAGGAGGCAGCCGTGGCAGCCGATATGAGCAATATGTTCGGCGACTGGCAGCCCACGCTTTACACCGAGCAGGCTCCTGTGCCCACTGACGTGGTACTTTCTGGCAATACGCTTTCTTGGACGGGCAGCGACTATGCATTGCTCTATGCCATCTGCAAGGACGGCAATGTGATTGGTTTCACCATCGAAGAGTCATACACCGTCGAGGATGTCGAGGCTGTTTATACCGTTCGTGCGGCCAATGAGATGGGTGGTCTGAGTGAGCAGTCTGAAGAGGCTGTCGTGGCTCCTGCCACTGTCACCATCACCATCGGCGAGTATGGCGCGGCTTCTTACAGCAGCACCTATCCGCTTGACTTCACTGGTTCTGAGGTCAAGGCGTATATCATCACCGAAAAGAGCGGCAGTTCCTTCTTCCGCCAGAATGTGATGATGACACCCGCCAAGACCGGTCTGGTGGTTGAGGCCGAGGCAGGCACCTATGAGGTGAACGTGGCTACAACGGCTGTTGACGCCCTTGAAGATGTGAATCTGCTCGTGGCTACTGCCGACGGTCCCTATACCACCACTGAAGAGGATTATGGATTCGTCTATGGTCTGTTCTATTCCATTACGAAAGAGCGTGTCTGCTTCCAGAAAAAGCAAGCAGGTTGGACCTGTGGCGAAGGCAAGGCCTATCTGCGCCTCAATACGGCGAATGCCAATGAGTTCATCTATCCGGACGGTGTTGACGGCATTGATGCAGTCGAGACCGACCGGCAGAGCGACCAACCCCTCTACAACCTCAACGGTCAACGTGTGAACCGTTCCTACAAAGGCGTTGTCATCACCGATGGCAAAAAGCAAGTGAGGAAGTAATAAGTTCCCCAATACCCACCCTTACCCTCCCGGGAGGGAAAGGGCGCTGGGGTAGGGGTGTCATCAAGGACTTTAGAGACTTTACGACCTTAATGTCCTTAACGACCTTGGAGTCCTTAATAACACCAAAAACAACAGATGGCCGCTCATCGATGAGCGGCCATCTGTTATTATGTTCTTATCTGCCTCCTTTTCTTTAGGATATTACCTGATAAACAGCAATTCGCGGTATTTGGGCAGTGTCCAGCATTCATCGCTGACGAGAAGTTCCAGTTTGTCGATCTGGTAACGTATCTCCTCCATCTTTGGTTCTACGGTGTCGTGATAAGCGATGGCCTTCTCGCGCTCGGAAGTGATGCGATTGGCCACTTTTCGTGCTTCTACCAATTCTTCCACACCCGTCTCGATGGCTTGTGTGCGCTCAGCTATCTCCTTGATGATATTTTTATTGCGTACGGTCAGTTTGTCGGCCTCCTCTTTGTCGAAGATGGTGTACATGTTCTGCACGTTTTTGGCCAACTGGCTCTGATAGTGCGTGGCTACGGGGATGATATGATTCATCGAGAGGTCGCCCATCACGCGGGCCTCGATTTGTATAATCTTCGTGTAGGTCTCCCATTTCACCTCGTTGCGGGCGGCGAGTTCCTTACGGTTCATCACGCTTTGGCTTTCGAACATACGGATGGTGTCCTCGTCTAAATAACGGTCGAAGATAATGGGGCAACTCTTCTCCACGTCGAGTCCGCGGCGTGTGGCCTCTTCCACCCATTCGTCGCTATAGCCGTTGCCGTCGAAGTGAATGGGACGGCAAGTGCGGATGTCTTCGCGCACCACGTCGATGATGGCGCTGGTCTTGTCTTGTCCGGCGGCGATGAGGGCATCCACGCGCTGTTTGAAGTTGGTCAGTGCCTCAGCCACGGCGGTGTTCAAGGCAATCATCGCACTGGCACAGTTCGCCTCGGAACCGACGGCGCGGAACTCAAACCTGTTGCCGGTGAAGGCGAAGGGGCTGGTTCGGTTGCGGTCGGTGTTGTCGATAAGCAGTTCGGGTATCTCGGGGATGTCGAGTTCCATCTTCTTCTTGCCCGCGATGCTGAAGAGGTCGTCTTTGTCGGCTTTCTCGATGTGCTCCAGCAGTTCGGAAACCTGTTTGCCGAGGAAGGAACTGATGATGGCAGGCGGTGCCTCATTAGCGCCCAGACGATGAGCGTTGGTGGCACTCATGATGCTGGCTTTGAGCAGTCCGTTGTGCTTATAAACGGCCATCAGAGTCTCGACGATGAAGGTCACAAAACGGAGGTTCTGTTCTGCATTTTTCCCTGGTGCATGCAGCAAGGTACCAGTGTCGGTGCTCAGGCTCCAGTTGTTGTGCTTGCCTGAACCGTTGATGCCGGCGAAGGGCTTCTCATGTAGCAAGACGCGGAAACCGTGCTTGCGGGCTACTTTTTTCATCAGACTCATCAGCAACATATTGTGGTCGATGGCCAAATTGGTCTCCTCGTAGATGGGCGCCAACTCAAACTGGTTGGGTGCCACCTCGTTGTGTCTTGTCTTGACGGGTATGCCCAGTTCCAGTGCCTGTACCTCGAGATCTTTCATGAAGGCCTGCACACGGTCGGGTATGATACCGAAGTAATGGTCGTCCATCTGTTGGTTTTTCGCCGAGTCGTGTCCCATGAGCGTGCGGCCGGTGAGCAGCAGATCGGGGCGTGCGGAGTAGAGATCCTCATCGACAAGGAAATACTCCTGCTCCCACCCCAGGTTGGTAATCACCTTCTTCACATTGGGGTCGAAATAGCGTGCCACGGCTGCCGCAGCCTCGCTCACGGCTCTCAGGGCGCGTTTCAGCGGTGCCTTGTAGTCGAGAGCCTCGCCGGTGTAAGAGATGAAGATGGTGGGGATACAAAGGGTGTCGTCGATGATGAATACGGGCGATGTGGGATCCCAGGCGGAATAGCCGCGTGCCTCGAATGTGGCACGGATGCCACCGGAGGGGAACGACGATGCGTCAGGCTCCTGCTGTACGAGCAGTTTTCCGCTGAATTCTTCCATCATGCCGCCTTTACCGTCGTGCTCGATGAATGCGTCGTGCTTCTCGGCGGTGCCCTCGGTCAATGGCTGGAACCAGTGAGTGTAGTGTGTCACGCCGTTTTCGTCGGCCCATTGCTTCATGCCCTTTGCTACGGCGTCGGCGATGGAACGGTCGAGCGGCGCGCCATTGTCTATCACATCAATGAGTTTCTCATAGACGTCGCGCTGCAAGTATTTATACATCTTTGCACGTGTAAATACATACTTGCCGAAGAACTCCGACGGACGTTCTGTGGGTGAAATCACTTCCAGCGGCTTCTTTGAAAAAGCCTTTTCTACCACCTGAAATCTTAAGTTTGACATATTTGATGCTGATTAAAACGCTGCAAAGGTACGTTATTTTTACGCACCACACAAATTATTCGACAGATTCTATAGTGACTTTAGTTCCTATAGCATATAGGATTTACAGTGCTTATAGCCTATCCAAAGCCTCTTCGATGTCGGCTCGGCTGCCGAATGCGGTGAGACGGACAAAACCTTCGCCCGACGGACCGAAGCCCACCCCAGGGGTGCAAACAATGGCGGAGCGATAAAGCAATTGCTCGAAGTAGCGCCACGAGGAGAGATCCTCGGGTGTCTTCATCCACAGGTAGGGGGCGTTCTCTCCGCCATATATCTGATAACCTTTGGCGGAGAGCCGTTCGCGCATCATACGGGCATTGCCCATATAATAACCGATGGCGGCAGATACCTGCGCCTCGCCCTCGGGAGTGTAAATGGCTTCCGCTGCCCGTTGACTGATGTAACTGGCGCCGTTGAATTTCGTATTCTGCCGGCGGTTCCACAAAGGGTGCAATGCCACGCGGCTGCCGTCGCTCCTCGCCACGGTCAGTTCTTTCGGCACCACGGTATAACCGCACCTGACCCCTGTGAATCCTGCCGTCTTGGAGAAACTGCGCAGTTCGATGGCCACCTTTCTCGCACCCCGTATCTCATAGATGGAGTGTGGAATGGCAGGGTCTTGGATATATCGCTCATAGGCGGCGTCGAAGAGGATGAGCGTGTCATTGTGAATGGCATAGTTCACCCACTTGCGCAATTCCTCTTTGCTGAGCACTGCCCCTGTGGGGTTGTTGGGATAGCAAAGGTAAATGATATCCACGCGGTGGTGGGGAATCTGGGGTGTGAAATGGTTTTCGGGATTGCAGGCGAGATAGGTGACGCGGCTCCATCGTCCGTCGTTCATGTCGCCTGCCCGTCCGTTCATCACGTTGGCGTCGATATAAACGGGATAGATGGGGTCAGTTACTGCCATGCTGTTGTCCCAGCGCAGCAGTTCGCCTATATTACCAGTGTCGCTTTTCGCACCGTCGTTGATAAAGATGTCTGAAGGATTGAGGTGAATGCCCCGTGGCAGATAGTCATGCTTGGCGATGGCCTCGCGAAGGAATTCATACCCCTGCTCGGGACCATAGCCATGGAAGGTGTCCTCATTGCCCAGTTCGTCCACTGCGCGGTGCATGGCGTTTGTCACGGCTTCACATAGCGGCAAAGTCACATCACCGATGCCCAGACTGATGACACGCTCTTTCGGGTGTGTCACCATAAATGCGTTTACCTTTTTAGCAATGTCGGCAAAAAGGTAATTGTCGGTCATCTTCAGCAGATGTTCATTGACAAGTGCCATTTTCTTGGTCGTTTTTGGGGTGGGTAGGAGAGGGTGAGTCAAGGATGTTATGGGCGTGGCGGTGTACTGCTTCTTGCGGAGAAGAGGCGGAAGGGATCCAATAAGTGGACTAATCTCTCACCTCTCACTTCTCACCTCTCACTTCTCACTTCTCACCTCTGTATTACATTACATCACTCCTATCCAGCGGAGGATGTCATTGAGGTTGGCAACCACCATTAGCAACAGGAGGATGCCCATGCCGATGTATTCCGCATAGACGAGGAATTTGTCGCTCGGTTTGCGGCCGGTAATCATCTCCCACAGCAGGAAGAGCACATGGCCACCGTCGAGAGCGGGTATGGGCAGGATATTCATGAAGGCGAGGATAATGCTCAGGAAGGCGGTCATGCGCCAGAACATCATCCAGTCCCATTCTGCGGGGAAGAGGCTTCCGATGGCTCCGAAACCGCCGAGCGATTTGGCACCGTCGGCAGTGAACACATATTTCAGGTCATCGACATAGCCGCGAAGCACGCCCACACCATAACTGATGCCGGCGGGGAAACTCTCGAAGAATCCGTATTCCTTTTTCGTCTCTTTATAGTAGGTATAAATAGAGGTTTTGGCTATGCCGAGGCTCAATTCGGGGGTGAGTGTCACCTCCATGGTGTCAATGATGCCTGTGGCGGCATGTTCCACGGCCACGGTTGTCTGGCGCACCTTCATGCTGTCAGCGGGAGTTTTGGCGGAAGCCAGCGCATCGGCCAAGCGTCCGCGCTCATTGTCGAAAGTCACCCAACAATCGACGGGTTTTCCGGCGAATGACACAATTTTGTCGCCTTTCTTCAAGCCCAGTTTCGCGGCGGGTGTATCGGCCAAAACACTGTCGATCTCTGTGGGAACGAAAGGCGCTGCAAAGACGGGCTGTTTCTTCAGCATATCGAGCAGGCTCAGTTCCTCTTTGATGGGGATGGACATCTCTTTGCCGTCGCGGATGACATCCACACGCTCGGCATCGGTGATGGCGCGGAACAAATCGACATCGTATTTCTTAAACTCTTTCTTGTCGGTGCCCACGAGAATGTCGCCGTCTTGGAATCCAAGCGCTTTCGCCTCAGCATTGAACTTCATACCCATGCTCATGTCCTTCGGCGAGATGAATGAATCGCCCCAATGGAAGAGCACCATGGAGTAAATGAACAAAGCCAGAAGGAAATTGACCAGCACGCCGCCAATCATGATGAGCAGGCGTTGCCAAGCCGGTTTGGTGCGGAACTCCCAGGGTTTGGGGTCGCCGTCGAGTTTCTGGTTGGTCTCGTCGACCATGCCGTCGATGGCGCAGTAGCCGCCTAAAGGCAACCACCCCAGTCCGTATTCCGTGCCCACATATTCCTTTACCTTACGCTCATTGCCGTTTTCGTCTTTCTCGGTCTTTTCGGGCACCACCTCGGGCTTCATGTGAAACAGTTTGCGTACCCACGGGTCGTAAGTGCTGGCAATATGGAACTTAGGGTTGAAAAACAAGTAAAACCTGCTGACGCGCACTTTGAACAGACGGGCAAAGAAAAAATGTCCAAGTTCATGGAGCAGTACCAACAGGGATATTGACAGTAAGAACTGTAACAGGCGAATCAAAAAAACTTCCACTTGATAAAAATGTAAAATTATAAAACTATAAAATTAATAAAATTATTCGGGTATTCCGGATTGTCCGGATATTCCGTATAGCATTTCTGCGGCGATTCTTCGGGCCTCGGCGTCAGAGGCAACATAGGTGTCATAGTCGGGTGAGGGCTCGAAGGTGGCTGCTTCCATCGTTTTGGCGATAATTTCGCCCATCTGCAGGAATGTGCAGCGGTCTTCGAGAAAGGCACGGTTAACTACCTCATTGGCGGCATTGACGATACACGGCATATTGCCTCCGCGGCTGATGGCTTCAAAGGCAAGTGCCAGACAGCGGAATTTCTCCAAGTCGGGCTCAAAAAACTCCAAAGGCTGCGCAAACCAGTCGAGGCGTTTCTCTGAGAGCGATAACCGCTCGGGGAAGGTGAACGCATATTGGATGGGCAAGCGCATATCGGGGACACCCAATTGTGCTTTGACGGCTCCGTCGCGGAATTGCACGGCACTGTGGATAATCGACTGCGGATGCACCAGCACCTGAATACGGTCGGCTTCCACACCGAAGAGCCATTTTGCCTCCATCACCTCGAATCCCTTATTCATCATCGTAGCACTGTCAATGGTGATTTTCGCACCCATGTCCCAAGTAGGATGGCGCAGGGCGTCGGCCTTGGTCACATGTGCCAACTGCTCCATGGTGAATTTGCGGAAGGGGCCTCCGCTCGCGGTAAGCAGGATTTTCTCTATCTCGTTGCCTTCCTCACCAACCAAGGATTGGAAGATGGCGGAATGCTCGCTGTCAACTGGCAGGATGGGCGCGTGGTTCTCTATGGCCAAACGGCAGATGAGTTCACCTGCCACCACCAACGTCTCTTTATTGGCCAGACAAATCTTTTTCTTGGCTTTGATGGCATGGATGGTGGGCGAGAGCCCCGCAAAACCCACCATGGCGGTGAGCACCATGTCTATCGGGTCGGCGGTGACTATTTCATCGAGCGCCTTTGCTCCGGCATAGACTTTGATGTCGGGGCAATCGTCGAGCAGATGGCACAATGGCTCATAATACTGCTCATTGGCAATGACCACGGCCGCCGGACGGAATTTCCGCGCCTGCTCAGCCAGCAGTTCGTAGCGGTTGTTGGCGGTCAGGCAATACGCCTCGAAACGGTCGCTATGCTCCTCAATCACTTGCAGGGCTTGTGTGCCGATAGAGCCTGTCGAGCCTAAGATACATATTTGTTTTTTCATTCTTTTTTTCTTTTTTCCGGTGATTCCGTGTTATCCGAATAATCCGGTTTTAGTTGATGTCAAGCAACCCCTCAGGGATGTCGATAGTGATGACTCGCTTGTCAGTATCAATATCGGTAATGAGGTCTTCTGCCGCCGGGACGAGGATGTTGCTTCCGTCGGGTCGCTCCACCTCAAACAGGGTGTTGATGGTACTGTCGTCAATGGCAGTGATGGTACCCACGGTCTTGCCCGTCTGTTGATCGTTCAGGGTGAAACCGTTGATAGCCGCCCATGATAAGCCACCTTCGTCATTCTCAGACAGGTTGCGCGGGAAATATACGTCAGCGCCCGTCAGTTCACGAGCCTGTTCCATTGTGTCGATGTCACAGAATTTCATTAGAACAGTCTCGTCGCTGCGGAAACGGTATTCCTCCATATAGAAAGGCACGAGAATGCCGTCGATGTCGAGCACCAGATAGTCGGCATCGACACGGTCGAACACGTCGTCGTCGATATGTATCGACACTTCGCCTTTCACCCCGTGGGTCTTGTCTATCTTCCCAATGCGATATACCTCGTCCTGTCTGATCATAATATCGTGCTGAGGGTCAGTTGTCAACGCGCTGGATATTGGCGCCCAACAGATTCAGTCGCCGCTCAATGTCTTGGTAGCCGCGGTCAATCTGCGCGATGTTGTCAATGCGCGATGTGCCGTTGGCGCTCAAGGCGGCAATCAGCAAAGCGATACCTGCGCGGATGTCAGGGCTGGTCATGCGTCCTGCGCGGAGACGGATATGATGGTTGTGTCCGATGACCACGGCGCGGTGCGGGTCGCAAAGGATGATTTGCGCGCCCATGTCAATCAGTTTGTCAACGAAGAAGAGACGGCTCTCAAACATCTTCTGATGGAAGAGCACACTGCCCTCCGCCTGCGTGGCCACCACTATCAGCACAGACAACAGGTCGGGAGTGAGTCCAGGCCAGGGCGCATCGGCGATGGTCATGATGCTGCCATCGATGAATGAATCGACTTGGTAGGAGTCATGACGGGGGATGAACAGGTCGTCGCCTTCTTCCTGTATGGTGACGCCTAACCGACGGAAAGTGTCGGGTATGATGCCGAGGTTGCGCAGTGACACGTTTTTGATGCGTATGCCGTCGCCTACCATCACAGCCATGCCAATGAACGAACCTACCTCAATCATGTCGGGCAAGATAGTGTGCACGGCTCCGTGCAACTCCTTCACTCCTTCGATGGTAAGCAGGTTCGAAGCGATGCCAGTGATATGCGCACCCATGTTGTTAAGCATGTCGCACAACTGCTGGATGTATGGCTCACAGGCGGCGTTGTATATAGTGGTAATGCCTTCAGCGAGAACTGAAGCCATGATGATGTTGGCGGTACCAGTCACTGAGGCCTCGTCGAGGAGCATGTGGCATCCCGTCAGTTTCTCGGCGGAAAGTTGGAATACATTCCGTCCCTCGACGCGTTTGAAATCCGCTCCGAGGTATTTGAAACCGAGGAAGTGGGTGTCGAGTCGGCGTCGTCCGATTTTGTCACCTCCGGGTTTGGCTATCGTGGCTTTGCGGAATCGTGCCAATAAGGGACCGATGGTCAGCACACTGCCGCGAAGCGATGAGCATTTCTTGACAAATTTCTCGCTCTCCAGATAGTCGAGATGCAACTCGTCGGCTTGGAAGGTAAACTCTCCAGGCGCATTTTTGCTCACTTTCACTCCCATTTCTTTCAACAGCAGGATGAGGTTGTTCACATCCAGAATGTCGGGGATGTTCTTAATGGTAACAGGCTCATGAGTGAGCAAAGTGGCGCAGATCACCTCGAGGGCTTCGTTTTTGGCTCCCTGAGGGGTGATTTCGCCTTTGAGCGGTCGCCCGCCTTCGATGATGAATGACTCCATATAGGGTGTTGCTTTATTTCCTTTTCTTACCGCGTGGCTGTTTCTCGACAAAATCTTTCTCGCTCATCTTCTCAAAGCGGAAGGTCTTCAAATCCAACTGGATGACACCATCGGTGAAACGGGCCAAATCGTCGGCCACCTTCTCGTCGTCGGCTGACCCGTGGCTCCATTGATACAGGTCGCGTTTCATCTGGTTGGCTGTCACACGCACCAAAGCGTCGCGCTCGGGACCTTCGGGCATGGTCTTGAGTTTCTCAAACACCTCAAACATCATTTTACCGTAGTGTCTCACGGGGATTTGCTGCATGGGGTAGGGCAGCGGTTCGGGACGTTTGGTGATTTCCAACGCCTGTTTCACGTCATAGGGGTAGTCGATGTCGAGTTGGAAGTTACTCATCAGTGCCAGATGGTCCCACAATTTCTGCTGGTAATCGGCAGCCTCACGGTTTTGCGGGGTCATTCTGCGCATGATGGAAATGATGGTCTCTGCGCAACGCTGACGTTCAGCCTTGGTAGGCAGACCAATGGCGTAAGTAATCATTTTCTGTACCTCGCGCCCGTATTCCGGCAACAGCAATTGTTCGCGCTGGGTGTTATAATCTAATCCGTCGATGTTCATATTTTTTTGTCGTTTTTTTCTTTTTGGGGAGTAATGGGAACTATGGGAGTAATGGGAGGATTGAGACGGAACCGTTGCTTACGGAGAAGAACACAAGTGAATCCGTCACATCTCTTGCCTCTTGCCTCTTGCTTCTTGCCTCTTAATTCTTGCTTCTTACTAGCCTCTCGCCTCTTGCTTTTTCTTCCCTGCCACGAAATCTTTCAGATAGTATGGCACGAAATAAGCCACATCCTCATATTGTTCCAGGGCGATGCGCTTCTCTGCCAATGGGAACATGTATTTGGCTTTGGGTACGATGCCCTCGATGAGATGGGCGTTGGGGTGCGCTATGGCTGACATACATTTGGCGGCACCGTTGCCAAAGAAATAGACAGGATGCTCGTCGAGGAAAGCACGATATGTGTCGCCGTCGACAATATCGGCCTGCGTAGGGCGGACCTCGCGCAGCGCACGGTCATAAACGGCGGCATAAACCTCCATGCGGCGGGCGTCAATCATCGGGCACAGCAGCGCGTCGTCTTCTAAATCATGACGCAACAATACCGGCACAGTGAGCAACTGAAGCGTGGGCACGGCTATCAGCGGCACATCGTGGCCATAACAGATACCTTTCGCCATCGACACACCGATGCGAAGACCCGTATAAGAGCCTGGTCCGCTGCTAACAGCCACGTCATCTAAGGGTATGGCATGGCTGTCGATGAATGAGAGTGCCTCGTCGACAAATGACCCCAAGCGTTCAGCATGATGCTGACCTGTGGTGTCCTCTTCATGCCAGATGCAGGCTCCGTCGACACTCACCGCCACAGAGCATATCTCGGTGCTCGTATCAATATTGAGAATACATGACATGCGGAATAATGCCTTTTTTTTAATTTTGTGTGCAAAATTACGGCTTTTTCCGCAAAAATGCGTACATTTGCACGAATTTATTTATATCATTCCCAATATGATACAATCTATGACGGGTTACGGCAAGGTGGTCGTGACTTATAAAGAAAAGAAAATCAACGTGGAAATCAAGTCGCTTAACAGCAAATCGCTTGACCTTTCCACACGCATCTCACCGCTCTACCGTGAGAAGGAAATGGAGATACGACAGATGATTGCTTCGGAGTTGATACGCGGCAAGGTCGATTTCTCCCTCTGGGTGGAAAAAGATGCCGTACAGGATGCTACCCCTGTAAACGGCGCATTAGTGGAGAACTATTATCGCCAAATCAAGGACATCGCCCAGCGGACAGGTATCCCTGAGCCGACAGACTGGTTCTATACGCTGCTCCGTATGCCCGATGTGACAGCAAAAACCGACACCGAGGAACTGTGCGACGAGGAGTGGGCCACTGCCCGTCAAGCCATTTGCCAGGCTCTGGCACAATTGGTAGATTTCCGTCGTCAGGAAGGGGCCGCCTTGCAAAAGAAATTTGAAGAGAAAATCAATAATATCGAAGCGCTCCTTCAGTCGATTGAACCTTATGAGAAGTCGCGTGTGGAGAAAATACGCGCGAAAATCATCGACGGTCTCAAATCCATCCCAGAGGTGGATTATGACAAAAACCGCATGGAGCAGGAATTGATTTACTATATCGAGAAACTCGACATCAGCGAAGAGAAACAGCGCTTGGCCAATCACCTGAAGTATTTCCGCGACACCATGGAGAAGGAAGAGGCTCAAGGCAAGAAGCTGGGTTTCATTGCCCAGGAGATGGGGCGCGAAATCAACACCACCGGTTCGAAAAGCAATAATGCAGAGATGCAGAACATCGTGGTGCGCATGAAAGACGAGTTGGAGCAAATCAAAGAACAAGTGCTGAATGCCTTGTAATTGACAATTCAATTCACAATTGATACGACTCCCTCTCAGGGGGGGCTGTGTGGGCTCAGTTTTTCTTCGTGCGGCGACAATTCTATATTCGTCATTCAAAATTCAACATTCGTCATTCATAATTATGGGAAAACTAATCATAGTATCTGCCCCCAGTGGCAGTGGTAAGAGCACGATTATCCAGTCGTTGATGGAGCATGACGATTTACGGCTGGCGTTCAGCGTGTCGTGCACCAGTCGTGCGCCTCGTGGCAATGAGCAGGACGGTGTGGACTATTTCTTTATCTCGTCCGAGGAATTTCGTGAGCGTATCGAGCGCGATGAGTTTCTCGAGTATGAGGAGGTGTACGAGAACCGCTTCTACGGCACGCTCAAATCGCAGGTGGAGAAACAGTTGGCAGCAGGCCAGAACGTTGTCTTCGATGTGGATGTGAAAGGCGGTTGCAACCTGAAGAAATATTTTGGCGACCGTGCCTTGGGCATCTTCATACAGCCACCGTCGATTGAGGAGTTGCGGCGCAGATTGGAGAAACGTGGCACAGATGCTCCCGAGGTTATCGAAGACCGCGTGTCGAAGGCTTCTTATGAACTGACGTTTGCCGACCGTTTCGACCGTGTGTTGGTCAATGATGACTTGGAGACAGCCAAAGCAGAGGCTCTGCAAATGGTGCGTGAATTTTTATTAGAAGATGAATAATATGCCTATCAAAACAGGCCTGTTTGGCGGTTCGTTCAATCCCATCCACAAAGGGCACGTGCATTTGGCGCGACAACTGTTGCGCTCGTTGCACCTCGACGAGGTGTGGTTTCTGGTGTCACCGCAAAATCCGTTGAAAGTAGAGAGCGATTTGGCTCCTGAGCAGATCAGACTGGAAATGGCCCGATTGGCATTGCGTCGGTACAAACGGCTCAATGCTTCCGACTATGAGTTCCATCTGCCACGTCCGTCATACACGTGGAACACCCTGCAGGCGTTGAGTCAGGATTATCCTGACCGTGAGTTTGTCTTGCTTATCGGCAGCGACAACTGGCAGCGCTTCCCCAAATGGTATCGCCACGATGATATTTTGAAAAACTATCGCATCGCCATCTATCCGCGCTCAGATTACGAAATCGACCCTGACACATTGCCGTCGAACGTGTCGATTATGAATGCAGAGACGATGGATGTGAGCAGCACTGAGATACGCCAGCGTCTGCAAGAGGGCAGGTCGGTCTCAGGATTGGTTGCCACATCGGTAGAGCGTGTGTTACTCAAACAAAAAGTATATAAGAAATAACCCATCCTGACCCTCCCCCTGAAGATCCGAGGAAGACAATCTTCCCTCTTTCGGGGTGGGTCAGGACCGTTTTTATATAGTAATCAACTCCCCCTCAAGAAACGACACTCCCCCACAGGGAGATAGAGGGGTTTAACTCTCAATCCAATAGTGACCGTTTCCGTTCTGGTGCCGGTATATGGCGTGGAAAAGTATATCGAGGAATGTGCGGAATCGCTTTTCGCACAGTCTTTCGACGACTTGGAGTACATCTTTGTAGATGACTGTACGCCCGACGGCAGCATCGCCGTTTTGGAGGATGTGCTGAGCCGGTATCCCCACCGAAAGCACCAGGTGCGTATCATACATCATGAGCACAATCGCGGGTTGGGGGCAGCACGGAAAACGGCTTTCGACGCAGCCAAGGGGGAGTTCTTGCTACACGTTGACAGCGACGATTACCTTCCTGTCGATGCCGTACAACGTTTAGTCGATGCACAACAAAGGACTGACGCCGACATCGTTTCCGGCAGCTTCCAATATCATTTTCCCGACGGTTCGCTGCAAAAAGCAAGTTTCGCAGATTTGGACAGGAAACTCACTTTGCGGCTGTTTCTCACACAAAACACCATCCCCTACAACATCTGGGCCCGTCTCATCAGAAAATCTTTGTTCACCGACCATGCCATCAGTGCCATCGAAGGCGTCAATTATGCCGAAGATTATGCGCTGACGTCTCGTCTTTTGTTGTCGGCCGAGAGGACGGAATATGTCGATGATGTTGTCTATGTCTATCGGATGGATTCCGTGACGGGTACCTTCCATCAGGAGAAACGCCATCATATCGAGTCAATGCTGAAAGCCAACGAGGTGGTTTATCAATTCTTCCGGGATAATGACAAAGCGGGTCAATACTCCTTCGCACTAGAACTGGGCATGATGAATACCCGTTACCGCGCATTGGCGGCAGGACTCACACGTGCTGAAATCACGGCACTGTGTTCATACAAACCCAGGCGGTGGCTGTTCCGTGCTTGTCACACCTTGTTTGCCCATAAACCCACACGCTCATTATTGCGCTACGCTTATCTCGCCATCAAATGGTGTTACAAGCGCCGCCTGCATTATCATTCTTAGGAATGGAGGAGTGAAAGGAGTGGCGACAATCGTTTCGGATAGAGGCTGATTAACCCAATTTTGCCAATTAGCCCTCATCGAATAACAATCACAGAGTCTTGTTTTTTCGCAGGATGAATCGGATGCATTCTTCCATCACCTTCGCGTGTAATAACCGCATGGCACCCACATAAAGCACTGCGGCGATGGCCACACGCGCCAACAAAAGTACTATGGGCTGGGTGATGGATGCGGTCAGGAAATAAGTGGCCGCCATTACTGCCAATGCCACCACCAAGAAGGGGATCAAGTCTTTCAGCAATTCCCAAAGACTTAAACCGATCAGGCGGTGACCGATATTTTGCCATGCCAAAAGCCAAAGAATCGTGAATGCGGCACTCGCCCCAACGATAATCTCGATGTTTTGATTGCTGAGCAATAAGATAATGGCCAGTTGGGCGACTATCTGGCAGATGTTGCACCACATATACAAATCGGATCTTCCTTTCGAGATGGACAGGTTCTGAAACAACACATAGAAAGGCATGAACGCTCCGCCGATGCAGATGATGCGCATCAGCATGACGCAACCCAGCCATCGTTCGCCGATAGTGACAAGAATGAATTCGCGGCTCACCAAGGCAAGGCCCAACATGATGGGGAAGGACAGAAACGCTGTGAAGCGCAACAGTTTGCGGAACACGCGCAATTCGCGTTCACGGTCGTCGTTGACAGCCACAAACACCGGTTGAACCACCTGCCACAGGGTGTTCGACACGGTCGAGTGTGCCATGTTGCTCCATTTGCTTGCCTGGGTATAGTTTCCAACGGAATGGATTGGAAATAACCGGCCGAAGACAAACGTCAGCAGATGTTGGTTGAGCGTGTTGAGGATGTTGGTGATGAGCAGTTTGGAACAGAATCCGAACATCTCTTTTACGGGTCCGAAGTCAATCTTCAACGACGGGCGCCATCGGGCGAAGATGTAACGCCCGATGTTGGTGACGATATTGTATATCAACTGTTGCCAGACAAGACTCCAGTAGGAGAAACCGTTGAAGGCCATGATGGTGCCCGTGATGCCGGAGATGAGAATGGCCGACAGGTTGATGACGGCTATCTCTTTATTGCGCATGTTCTTCAGTAGATAACTGTTGCACGCGATGCCCACGGCAGAGATAGGCAGACAAAGAAACAGCACACGCGACACCTCTGTCAGGCACGGCTGATGGAAGAAACGGGCTATCAGCGGGGCGCAGAAAAACAAGATGGCATACAGTGTGACGCTGGCCAGCATGTTAAACCAGAACACGGAGTTGTAATCACGTGCCGTCGGTGATTTCAGATTGATGAGCCCCTGAGTGAAACCACTTGCCTGAATGGCGCCCGCTATGGCGGTGAAGATGGTGAGCACACCCACAATACCGTATTCGGCAGGGGTGAGCAGACGGCCCAGCACGATGCCGAAGATGACATACAGCACTTGCATGGCACCGTTGTTCACGGCACCCCACATCAGTCCGCGGGCGGTCTTTTCTTTCAGGTTTTCCATAAAAGGGATTCTATGCGCTATGGCATCATGGTGGCGAGGCAAGTGGCTTCGCACTATTGCCTCAACTCTGTTATGATGTTGCAAAAGTAGTCTTTTATGGCGAATAATCAAAAGATTTTCGTACTTTTGCAAAAATTTTAGAGCCGAGAAATGAGAAGAATCACCGATATCAACGAATTGCGGAACATACAGATGGGCATACTCGACGATGTGCACCGTTTTTGCCAAGAACAGGGCCTGACCTACTCCCTGTCGAGTGGTACCCTTATCGGTGCCGTGCGTCATCAGGGATATATCCCTTGGGATGACGACATCGACATATACATGCCCCGAAACGATTACGAGGTGTTTGTTAAGACCTATCAAAGTGCCACGGGTTATCACCGGGTCATCGACCCTGCCGCCGAGCCACATTATTATTATACCTTCGCCAAGGTGGTCGATCAGCGTACGCGAATGGTGGAGGACGAGGTCGAAGGTTATGAGATAGGCGTGTTTATCGACGTTTTTCCTATTGATTACGTGTCTGATAATGCGAAAGAGCGGGAGCGTATCTTCCGCAAAAAATATCTGTTGTATAAGATACGCCGTTGCAAACTGTCGCAATCCAATCCCCTACGGGTGAACGGAACTTTGCCCCTGCGCTCGCGTGTGGGCTATCTCTGTTATAAATTCTGGCCCATGACATTGGCGCAATTGAACCGCAAAATCCGCCGGCTCATCGTGCGCGACAATCCCACGCATCACCTCTGCAATATGACCGAGGCGGGACCGCGAAAAGATGCGGCATTCCCGGCCGATGATTTTGCTGCAACGGTAGAGATGCTGTTCGAGGGGAAAAAATACATGGTCATGGAGGGTTATGACGAATATCTGACCCAAACCTACGGCGATTACATGACTTTGCCGCCCGAGGACCAGCGAGTCACCCATCATTTCGAGGCATATTGGCTATAAGGCTTTGAGGTGAAATATGCCAAAACAAGTGAGAAGAAGTTCCTTCTTCAAGCATATTTCACCTTAAGACCACATTACCTCTTTGAAACAATTATTCCTTTTGCGGCTTTGACGGTGCAGCCGTCGGGCACATCTTCAGAAACGACGGCTCCGGCGCCGATGGTCACGTTGTCGCCGATGCGGATGCCTCCGTAGATGGTGGCACCTGTGAAAATCTTCACGTTATTGCCGATGACGGGCCGCCGTTCGTCTTTGTCATTGCCCAACGTCACCAGATGCAGGCAATAGAAGTTGTCGCCTATCGACTCGGCGTTCAGATAAGTGGCATAGTTGTGCTCGAAGTGCGCCCCCGGGCCGATATGCGGGCACCAGATATGGAGCGACCGTTCAGGCGGGAGCATCCACTTCACCCACACCGATTTATATTCGCCCAGACGGTAGTAGAACAAGTTGCGAAACACCCGTTCCCTTGTGCATGTCTTGATGAAATTGACCACACCGGCCTTCCGGTCCTGGTATTTCACCAAGTCAGGGTCTATCCTCCGCCGATGTGCCAAATATAGCGCTATATGCGGCAGCATCCGCAGCGTGGAGGCCGACAACAGAGCCATTTGTGTGTATTTGTTCATAACAATTTTTTCCTATTCTTTTGCAAATTTACAAAATCTTCTTAAATAATCGAGGCAAACCATTATTTTTATGATAATTATTCTGTATCTTTGCCGCCAGTTAAACTAAACAGCTTAAGGATGCTCCCTTTAACATCCCCCAGTGGAGAATATAGTTAGTCTGCCAAAGCACGGGTTTTCCAAGCCCTTCATTATCAATATTACAAACCTAAAAAATATGAAAAAGATTTTATTGACAATCGTTGTGGCCATGATGGCTACTTGGTGCGCTCAGGCGCAGAATATCCCCGCAGGCATACGCATGGAAATCGGCGATTCAGAGCGCGACAAAAGCGAATACAGCCTCTTCTCTTATAAGGATGAGGATGGCACCTTCGGCTACTATCTCGGGCTCGGCCGTGTGACAGATTTCGTGAAAATCTTCCGCGATGATATCACCAGCGCCTCATTTGCAGACATTAGGGAGACATGCATCTGTCTCGGTTCCACTTACGACGAGGCTATGACTACACTGCAGGCCCTGCTCGACCTCTATGACAAGGATGAGGATACCACCTTGGAGGTTTCTGGAAGGGCTTCCACTGGTTCTGAACGTCTTGGAGAACCCAACACATCCACTTGCGTAGTGAAGAAAAAACCGCTGGGAGGAAAGCGGTTGCTGTTCATTTTCAAAAGCGGTAAACATGAGGCTCATACCTACCTGCCCAAATCGGTCGTAAAAGAACTCCGCACAGACCTGAAGTTTGACAAAAAACTGCATCCCAAACAGCACAGATAATCAAACAAAAGCAAGTTATAGATAGTTAAAAAAACTTATTTCTGTTAAATATTCACAATTTTAGTCTTTTGAAGACTGCGGGCTACTTGTAAAAAACAAAAAGGTAGTACCTTTGCAGTCCGATTATTTTCGGGGTGAACTTAGAACCCCGTGGAGCGGCGTGTTAATAGCGGTGTCTTTGGCCGGGCGTCGTGGTTAGTGAATCTCCGCTTCGTACATTATTTATTATAAAAACGTTTTTTAGTAGTAAAATTTTTTTAATCAAATGAACACTTTAAGTTACAAGACGATTTCCTTGAACAAGGAGGCCGCCCAAAAGGAGAAAGAGTGGGTTGTTATCGACGCTACTGATCAGGTAGTGGGTCGTCTCTGCTCGAAGGTTGCCAAGCTGCTCCGCGGAAAGTATAAACCCAGTTTCACTCCGCACATGGACTGTGGCGATAATGTTATCATCATCAACGCCAAGAAGGTTGTTTTCAGTGGCAATAAAGAAACTGACAAACTCTACACACGTTATACGGGTTATCCCGGTGGTCAGAGGTTCAACACCCCCGCCGAGTTGCGTAAAAAGAAGGACGGAGTCGAGCGTATCGTTCGTCACGCCGTCAAAGGTATGCTGCCCAAAGGTCCCCTCGGACGCAGCCTGCTCAAAAACCTGTATGTTTATGAAGGTACTGAGCATCCCCATGAGGCTCAGAAACCCAAAGCAATTGATATTAACCTGTATAAATAATTTTGAAGGATGGAATTGATTAATGCAATTGGTCGCCGCAAAAGCGCTATCGCACGTGTTTATCTGTGTGAGGGTACCGGCAAAATAACCATTAACAAAAAAGATATCAACGATTATTTCCCCTCAGCCATTCTGCAGTATGTGGTGAAACAGCCCCTCAATCTGCTGGAAGTTGCTGAGAAATATGACATCAAAGCCAACCTCGACGGTGGCGGTTTCACTGGTCAGAGCCAGGCTCTGCGCCTCGCTATCGCCCGCGCATTGGTGAAAGTTAACGCTGAAGACAAGAAAAATCTGAAGGATCATGGTTTCCTGACTCGCGACTCACGTGTCGTAGAGCGTAAGAAACCCGGACAGCCCAAGGCTCGCCGTCGCTTCCAGTTCAGTAAGCGTTAATGTGGAGGAGTTGATGAGAGAAGAAGAGGAGTTGAAGAAGATTATAGCCTTCCTTTCGTGGAGTAAAGCTTCTTGCCTCTTACTTCTAATCTCTCACCTCTGAACAGTTTAGCATCCAAACTGCCAAGACCCGCTTCGTGCGGTTACTTGGCGGCTGGTTAAACAATTAACTAAAAAGGAAAGTAAACAAATTTTTAATCAACAATTTATCATGTCAAGAACAAATTTTGATATGCTGCTGGAGGCTGGTTGCCACTTCGGACACCTCCGCCGCAAATGGAATCCCGCCATGGCTCCCTACATCTTCATGGAGCGCAATGGTATTCACATCATCGATCTGCACAAGACTGTAGCCAAAATTGACGAAGCTGCAGAGGCATTGAAGCAAATCGCAAAGTCAGGTAAGAAAATCCTGTTCGTCGCTACTAAAAAACAGGCCAAGAACATTATTGCCGAGAAGGCAGCAAGTGTTAACATGCCTTACGTTATCGAGCGTTGGCCGGGCGGTATGCTCACCAACTTCGCCACTATCCGCAAGGCTGTGAAAAAAATGTCGAACATTGACAAACTGATGTCTGATGGTACATTCTCCAACCTCTCAAAGCGTGAGTTGCTGCAGGTGACACGCCAGCGTGCTAAATTGGAGAAGAACCTCGGTTCTATCGCTGACCTGACCCGTCTGCCCTCCGCACTCTTCGTGGTGGATGTGATGAAAGAGAATATCGCTGTGAAGGAAGCCAACCGTCTGGGTATCCCCGTGTTCGGTATCGTTGATACCAACTCCGATCCCAATGACATCGACTTCGTGATTCCCGCCAACGACGACGCTAAGGACAGCGTCGACGTCATCCTGACCGCTTGCTGCGAGGCTATCGCTGAAGGTCTGGAAGAGCGCAAGGCTGAGAAGGCTGACGAGAAAGCCGCTGCTGAGCAGAGCGAAGAGGCTCCCGAGGCTCGCCCCAAACGTGCCGCACGCCGCGCACGCAAGGAAGAGGCTCCCGCAGAGGCTCCCGCCGCAGAAGCAGAGACCGAGGCTCCCGCCGCAGAGTAATTCAATCAAGTTTAACCCCATTAAAGAACAATAAAAACAATGGCTGTTACAATAGCAGATATTCAGAAACTGCGCAAAATGACAGGTGCCGGTTTGGCAGACTGCAAAAAGGCTCTCACCGAGGCTGAGGGCGACATCGAGAAGGCTATCGAACTGGTGCGTCAGCGTGGTCTGGCCATCGCCGCCAAACGTTCTGACCGCGAGACCTCTAACGGTTGCGTGCTCGTGAAAGTGGTGGAAGGTTTCGGTGCTATCATCGCATTGAAGTGCGAGACCGACTTCGTGGCCAACGGTGCCGACTTCATCGCTCTGACAC
>CAMJAO010000005.1 GCA_946403615.1 uncultured Prevotellaceae bacterium | reverse complement strand
TGCTGAAGGCAAAGTCTCCGATAGTCGTGACGGTGTTGGGGATGACCGTGCTTTTACAACCGGCAACCAACGTGTTGGTGCTTGTTTCGATGATGGCGTTGCAATCCTCACGGGAATCGTAAACCGTGTTGCCGCTTTCCACCTTGACAGAGACCAGTTTGTAGCATTGTAAGAAAACATTGCGCCCGATCGAGGTCACCGATTTGGGGATGGTCACGGAGGTCAGGCCGCTGGATTATGCCTCTTCCTCGGGAGCTTCTTCTTTCTTTGCGCTCTCGTCGATGGCTTTGATCTTGTCGTAGACGAGTTTCAGGTCGTCCTTGAGCTTGTCTACCTTGCGGTTCATCTCGTCGATGAGGCTGTTTCCCTTCTTGCTCGACACGCTGAGGAAACCGATGTTGTTCTCATAGGTCTGGATTTCCTGTTTCAAGGTCTCATAGCGGTGCATGAGACGTGTACGTTCGTTGTCAAGCGCATTGGCGCCTTTCTCTGCCACGTTCTTCAGGTTGCTGCGGAAATTGTCGAGACGACGGCGGTTGAAGGAGATGTTCAACTCCTTGTAAATCTTGTCGAGCACTTCGTGATACTCCTTGTAGAGTTTGTCTTTCTCACGGTAGGGCACATGACCCACTGCCTGATACTCTTCTACGAGTTGGTGAATCTTGTCTCTGACGTCGTCGCCACCCTCTTCGGCTGCTGCTTTCAGTTGGGCGATGATGTCGCGTTTCTTGGCCAGATTCTCGCGCTCCTCGTTGCGTGTGCCGGCGTTGGCGGCATTGCGTGCCTCGAAGAACTTGTTGCAAGCGGTGAGGAAGTCGTTCCACAGCTGGTCGCCCTGTTTCTTGGGCACTGTGCCGATTTTCTTCCATTCCTTCTGCAGTGCGATGAGTTTGTCGGAGGTTGATTTCCAGTCGGTGCTGTCCTGCAGCTCCTGTGCTTGTGCCACAAGTGCACGTTTCTTCTCGGCGTTCTCGGCAAACTGTGCCTTCATATCGCGGAAGAACTGGGTCTTACGTCCGAAGAAATCGTCGCAGGCGGCGCGGAAACGCTCGAATATTTTCACGTTCATCTTCTGGGGTGCGAAACCGATGGTCTTCCATTCGGCCTGCAACTCGATGATCTGACGTGTGTGGCGCTCCCAGTCGGCTGCGCTCTTGTTCTCTTCGGCGATGATGGCCTCTACCTTCTCGCACAATTCGGTCTTGCGTGCCAGATTCTCCTCCTCTTTCGAACGCAATTCCTCGAAGTGCTGCTGGTGGCGCTTGTTGACGACAGAGGAGGCGGCTCTGAAGCGGGCCCACATCTCGTCGCGCAACTCTTTGCTCACGGGACCAATCTCGCGGTACTGCTGGTGCAGCTCCTGCAACTGGTGGAAAGCGCTGATGACATCGGGCTCATCGGCCAGACGCTCGGCAGCCTCGCAGACACGCGTCTTCATCTCAAGGTTTTTCTTGAAATCGTATTCGCGGGCCTCGCTGTTGAGCTTCAGCAGGTCGTAGAACTGTTCCACGTTGTGCTGATAGGTGCGCCACAGTTCGCTCGAGCGCTCTGCGGGCACGGCTTTGATTTCTTTCCATTCCTGCTGCAAGCGTTTGAACTCCTGATAAGAACGGTTGGCTTCCTCGGGCGAGGTGGCCATATTCTTGATTTTCTCGATGATGGCGAGTTTCCGTTTCAGATTCTCTTCCTTCTCTTTCTCCAACTCCTGGAAAGCACGGGCGCGCATCTCTCTGATGAGCACCATCTCGGCCTTGAAGGTCTCTTCCAGTGCGTCGGGCGCAGCCTGATAAGTCTCGGGGTCGCCACCATTTTCGAGATATTCTTTCAACTGTGCTTCACGCTCAGCGTTGTGCATCTTGTAGAAGAGAGTCTTCAGGTGCTCTACCTCGTCTTTCTCGGGGACGCTGTCGCCGTGAGCCAATTCCTTGACACGCTCCAGTATCTCTGCCTTGTTGGCATATACTTTCTCCTCGGCAGGAGCAGCCTCTTCCTCTGCAGGAGCGGCAGCCTCTTCCTCTGCGGGAGCAGCCTCTTCCTCTGCGGGAGCAGCAACTTCTTCCTCGGCGGGAGCGGCAACTTCTTCCTCGGCGGGAGCAGCAACTTCTTCCTCGGCAGGAGCGGCAACTTCTTCCTCGGCGGGAGCAGCCTCTTCTTCGGCGGGAGCGGCAACTTCTTCCTCAGCGGGCGCAGCCTCTTCTTCTGCAGGAGCGGCAACTTCTTCCTCAGCGGCAGCCTCTTCCTCAGCGGCAGCCTCTTCCTCGGCGGGAGCGGCCTCAGCGGGTTGGGGTTGTTCTACTTCCTGAGCGGTTTCTTCTACTTTTTTCTCTTCCTCTGGTGTTCCCTGGATCAGGGTGTTGTCTTGAGAGTCCATCATGTAACGTTTTAGTTATAGATTCGGTTATTTGCTATCAGATAAGTGTGTGGATATCCGTGCGTATGCATGCGCACACACCTTACAAACTGCAAACTTAGGTAAAAAAAACGAAATGACCTAAATTTAATCCGTTTTTTTCAAAAAAAATTGATTATATGAGTCGTTTGTGCCTGAAAAGCCACCAAATGGCCACTGAGACGACCACTGAAATGAGCATGGCCACGGGGAATCCCACCGGGTTGGTCTCCATACCGTTGATGAGGTTCATGCCAAACAGTGACGCTATCAATGTGGGGAACATCATAAGAATGGACACAGATGTGAGCGTACGCATCACGGTGTTCATGTTGTTGTTGATGATGCTCGAATAGGTGTCCATGGTCGATTCCAGGATGTCGGCGTAGATGTTGGTCGTTTCGCGCGCCTGACTCATCTCGATGTTCACGTCCTCGATAAGGTCGGCGTCCAATTCATCGACCTGCAATTTGAACTTCAGTTTCGCCAACAGGTTCTCATTGCCACGAATGGAGGTGATGAAGTAGGTGAGTGAGTCTTGCAGACGCGACAGTCCGATGAGCGACTCGTTGTTGATATCATGGTCGAGGTTGCGCTTGGCCTTGTCTATCAGGCTGCTGATCTGCTTCAACCGCTTCAGATACCATACCGACGAGGAGAGGAACAGACGGAAGGTCATGTCGACATAGTCGGTGAACCCCTCGCCGCGCTTCTGCTGGAACGACACGAAATCAATCATCATATTGGTCTCGTAATAACACACGGTGATGGTCACGTCGCGCTTATGGATGATACCCAGCGGCACTGTCGTATAGGGCGTGCGCGAACGTATCTCCTTGACGTAGGGGATACGGAGGATGATCAGCATCCAACCGTCGTCGTACTCATAACGGGCACGCTCGTCGGTATCGCTGACGTCTGACATGAAGTAATCGGGGATGGAAAATCTTTTCTCCAGCTCGCGCTGGTCTTCTTCCGTGGGACAGGTAACCTGTATCCAGCAGTTCGGCTGCCATTCATCGAGTTTGGTCAACCCGTTGGTCGTGTTCCAGTATGTCTTCATTTGCTTTGACCTCCAAATAATGGTTTAGGTGCGGAGGCTGAGCGTCTGACACTGGGCCTCTGCGATTACAAGTTCAAGTTTTCCGGATGATAATCGTCCATAAAAATGTGAATGATTTGATTTTCGTGTGCAAAGATACTAAAAATCGAGAGCAGACCAAAAAAAAATGATTATTTTTTGTGCCGAGATGGAGTATCTTATCTAAAGTAGTGCAAGTAGAGTGAAATGCGAAACTTGAATTTATAAAAATAATTCAACCGTGTTTTTGTCGATACGCCACCTGTCTTATCTCCCCACTATCTTTCGCGTTGTACCGTCGGAGTAGCGGATGATATTCATGCCGGGACGAACGGCGGGCAAAGCATTACCATTGGCGTCGAAGATACCTGTTACAGTCGTATCTTGAGCAGGAGCGGTCAGATTATCAATGCCGTCAGCCACCGCATCTTCCACGATATTGAATTTTTTCCAATACTCGGCATTCTCGTATAAAGATTTGCAACCTGGCAGGACATGAAGCGTATAGTAATGGGTAAAGACGCTTTGGTCGATGGCTTGTGGAGTTGCGGAGTAATTGGTGACAGAACCAAGGCGCTTACAACCATTGAACGCCTCTCTGCCGATACTCGTCACACTCGAAGGGATGGTTGTCATTGCCAATTGGATGCAACCTTTGAAAGCCTGTTCTCCTATGCTTGTCACACCCTCGGGGATTGTCATGTCGGTAAGGCTGGAGCAGTTTTGAAAAGCAGAAGTGCCTATGATTTTCACGCTCTTGGGGATGGTCACGTTTGTCAGTTTGGAACAATCTAAAAACGTTTCCCACCCGATACTCGTCACACCCTCAGGAATATTAATGCTAATAAGATTAGAACATCCTGAGAACGCTTGGTTGTCGATGCTTGTCACACTTGAGGGAATGTATAGACTTGTAAGGCTATTACACCCGCTGAACGCCCCCCAACCAATATTTGTCACACTTTCGGAGATGTTAACGCTTGTAAGGTTATTACACCCAGTGAACGCCCCATTCTTGATGCTCGTCACGCTTGACGGAATGTCTATGCTCTTCAAACCAGTGCAGCCCATGAACATCCAACCACCAATGCTTGTTATGCCCTCGGAAATGGTCACATTCTTCAGACCTGTACACCCCCGGAACAAATAATTGCCGATATCCCTTACGCTCGAAGGGATGGTAGCGCTAATCAGGCTTGTGCATTCATAAAACGCTTGATTGTCGATGCTGGTCACACCTTCGGGAATGGTCACATTCGTAAGGTTGGAACAACCATAGAATGCAGAAGCGCCAATGCTCGTCACACTTGAAGGAATTGTCACACTTGTTAATCCTGTGCAAAAAGCGAACGCAGTTGACCCGATGCTCTTCACGCTTGAAGGAATAGTCACATTGGTCAGACTAGTACAGCCATAGAACGCAGAATAGTCGATGATAGTCACTCTCTTGGGGATGGTTATGCTCGTAAGGCTTGTGCATCCTGAGAATGTGTTGTTTTCGATTCTCTTCACGCTCTTGGGGATGGTTATACTTGATAGGCTGGTGCATCTGGAGAACGCCCCACTGCCGATGCTCTTCACGCTTGAAGGAATAGTCACACTCGAAAGACTGGAGCAGACTGAAAACATACTTACACCGATTGTTGTCAAACCCTCGGTGATTATCACGTTCTTCAGACCGGTACAAGCCCCAAAGACGCCATGTCCCCAACTTGTTACGCTCTTGGGGATGGTCACGCTCGTCAGGCCGGAGCAACTTTGGAATGCTTGATTACCGATGCTTGTCACTCCCTCGGGGATGGTCACGCTCGTCAGGCCGGAGCAACTTTGGAATGCTTGATTACCGATGCTTGTCACTCCCTCGGGGATGGTAATGCTTGTCAAGCCGGAGCAACTTTGGAATGCTTGACTACCGATGCTTGTCACGCTCGAGGGGATGGTGACGCTTGTCAGGCCATAGCGGTTGCAGAATGTACCGCTGCCGATGCTCGTAACACGATAACTTTTTCCTTCATAAGTGACAGATTCTGGTATGACGATATCTCCTGAATAGTTCCAATTAAAGATATCGTATGTCACCTCGGCTTCATCCCCCGAAAGATTGTAGTAAATACCGTCAATCAGGGCGTCGTATGGCCATGCCTCTGCGCTCAATAAACAGAGAAATAGTGTGATAAAGAGTTGTAGTTGTTTCATAGTCGTATGTTGGTTACAGTCCGAGTTTGTGAAAAGCCTTTCAGCGCATCCCGCAAAAGTGCAGAATATGTCGGGGCAAAGATACAAAAAATTATTGGAATCGCCAAGACGATTCCAATAATTTAAAGTAGGAGTGTAGGAGTGTGGGAGTGTAGGAGTGTGGGAGTGTAGGAGTGTAGGAGTGTGGGAGTGTAGACGATAGTCCATTACTTGCGGCTTTAGGGTCTTTAAGGTCTTTAAGGTCTTTAAGGTCTTTAAGGTCTTTAAGGTCTTTAAGGTCCTTAGGGTTCTTACAGAGAAGGGAACTCAAATGTCAGAGTATTCTCTCACCTCTTGCTTCTTGCCTCTTGCTTCTTGCCTCTTGCTTCTCACCTCTTGCTTCTCACCTCTCACCTCTAGCCTCTCACCTCTAAGATTCCTTCTCTTCCTCCTTCTTCTGCAAATTCCACTCGACGATGAATTCTGCCATCATGCCCAAACCGCAGCCGAAGGCCAACACGAGGTAGAAATAGAGCGATTCGACGCTGAGACCGAGCAGGTAGTTGAGCAGAGCTCCAAAGCCTGCACCGATGAGGAAACAACCGATACGGAGCATCGTGTATGTCTTTTTGTTATCCTGACGCGATTTAGCAATCAACAGTTTGGCTCGCTCAAAATCCACATTGTTCTCAATGATCAACTGTCTCACTTCTTTGTCGCGGTTTTTGTTGTTGATGTGCATCTGTGCCACATAGTAGATAATCACCATCGGAATGGCCAATGACATCACTACTCCTAAAATAGGGACTAACAACCCCAAATCACTTACTAATAATAAATTGTGCATAACTAAAAATTAAATTATATTTGTTGAACTACACTCATAAGACCGGCATCGGTGAGGATTATTACACCTTCAGCAAAGAAAATTTATCAAGCAGATACCAGCCTCCTCCTGCGACCACTGCCGCCTGTATCGCCATGCAGATGACGGCATATGATGTGTCTGCACCAGCGTACCAGCCGTTGACTATCATATAAATAAAGGTAAACACCAACAGGGGCAATCCGAAGGCGAAGGCCGCCGCACGCACCCATTGGCGCCGACGCTCGCGACGGGCGGCATGCTCCAACTGGCTCATCACCGCCTGATTGATCTCATCTATCGTTTCTCTGCGCTCTAACGTCTCCATGATGAGCGCGTCAAATGCTTGGTCATTCATTTCTTCCATGGTTCATCTCCTTTCTTAGTCGTTCTCTGATGCGGTGAAGTTTCACCAGCACGTTGCTTTGGGTCAACTTCATCTTGTTCGCTATCTCATCGGTTTTCTTGTGCTCGTAGTAGTGCAGACGTATGAGCATTTGGTCGGTTTCAGGCAATCGGCCGATGGCGCTTTCCATCTGCTGCAACCGTTGTTCGTGCTCGGGCGAGTAGTCTTCTGTCGTCGTTTCTGTGGCGCAAGGCTGGTCGTCGATGCTCAGCGTGCGCCGTCGCCGTTCCTTGTCGAGCAGGTTGAGGGCGGTGTGCATGGCTATCATCGAGAGCCATGGCCCCAACTGGTCGCCCCGCCAACTGTCAAGATTGGCGTAGGCTTTGATAAAGGTCTGCTGTACCACCTCGGCTGCCAGTTCCTTGCTGTGAACCACGCCAAGCGACTTCGAGTAGAGCATACCCGAATATCTCTTGACAACAATGGCAAAACTTTTCGTGCGTCCGCTGTCTAACACTTCCCGCACCAGTTCTTTATCGTTCATACATTATTATGACAGACAGCAGCGCAGATTATTACAAAAAAAATAGAAACCCCTCCCCATTCCTCCCCGAGGGGAGGGCGTAGTTACCATTCTGTCAGCTGGATAAGTTAGTTTGCCTCCTTGGGGAGAGAGGGTGGCTTACTTCCCTCATCCTTTGGAGTGGGGTCGTGAGTGAGGCCGTGGTTGTGGGTGAGGCTTCCTTTTCAACCCATGAATCACATAAGTGACCACGCCCCAGATAATCAACTCGTTCGACGCATCGACGCGGATTTTGGGGTATTGCGAATTCCACGGCACCAGCCATCCGAAATCGCCGCTTGGGTCTTTGCGGAACTCCTTGATGGTGAACTCGCCATCGACAAAGGCAATGACGAAATCGCCGTCTTGTGCCTGCAATTCTTTGTCCACCACAGCCAGGTCGCCGTCGAGGATGCCCGCTTCGGTCATCGACTCGCCCGACACGCGCACATAAAACGTGGCCTCGCGGTGGCGCACCAACACTTTGTTGAGGTCTATCTCCTCGCCCATATAATCCTGAGCAGGGGAGGGGAATCCCGCCCGCACACTGCTCTGCGCCATGGGCACGGAGAGTTCGGTCTCGGTCGAGGCAGGATGCAGTGTCAGCCGGATATCATCTTTCATGAGTGCCTCCTTTCCCGTTTGCCGGCTGTGGGGTCAACACGCAACAACCATGCAACGAAGAATGTGAACACACTGGTGCACAACACACCTTTATAGAAGGTCACATAGCCGAATATCTCCTGCAAATAGCCCGACACCCATCCCGGCACCATCATTGCCAGTGTGGCGATGGCCATCAGTACGGAGAGGTTGGCCGGACGCATCTCACCCTGTTCGTTGCGGCTCAGATGGAGCATGGAAACGACATAATAGGTGAGACCGAAAGCGAATGCCAACTGGCGGAGAAAAGCCACGACGGCTATCACCAGCAGGCTCGACGGCATCACGTAGGCAAGATAAAGATAAAGCACATTGCATAGGGTGAACGCCGCCACCATATACCAGCGCCACCAGCCGATGCCGCGACGATGAACAGCCATGCCGCCCAAGATGCCGCCGATGGTCATGCCGAACACGCCGATGGTGCCCATGGCAAAACCATATTCTTGGGGCGACAGTCCCAAACCGCCGGCATGACCCGCGTCGATGAAAAACAGTACCGACACCTTGCACGATAAAGCCTCGGGCAGGATAAACAGGCCGATGAACAACACCACGCGCCACCAGTCGGGCTGATGGAAGAAATGCACCACGGGTTCTTTCACACGCTGCCAGTAATCGGAAAAACGTACCCTGCGCTTTTCGCCGATATCGACATGGCCCGGCAACAACAGCAGGTTGATGACAAACAGCACCAGATAAAGAAAGGCCAGCAGCCAGAACAAGAATGTCCACGAACCGCGCACATTGCGGGTGATGGTCTCCATGTTGCCTACGACCATGACCAATGCGCCCTGACCCACCAACATCGACAGACGATAGAACACGCTTGATATGCCGCCGTATGAAGAGCGGGTACGGGGTGTGGCTGCCACGCGGAACATACTGTCGGTGGTCGTGTCGTGTATGGCGCTGGCAAACGACATCACCCAGAATAGGAACAGCACCCATTGCACCGAACCTTGCGCGGGGAAGGAGAAAGCCACACCACCCAAGGCGGCGCCAATCACCAGTTCGGTAATGAGCATCCATGAACGACGCGTGAGCACCATGCGCACCAACGGCGTCCACAGGGGCTTCATCACCCACGGCAGATAAAGCCACGACACATAGAACGTGATGTAGGCGTTGTCAAGCCCGATACGTTTGAAGGCGATCAACGTCAGCGTCATCAGCACCACCGTGGCCAATCCCTTAGCCAGAAACGACGAGGGAATCCATGCCCACGGATGGCGCCCGGCCCATGGACGGTGCCAATGGATTTTCTTGTTCTCGATATTGTTCATGGTCATACGACGTTATTCTTTTCCGCTGTCTTTCTTCTTGCCGAACTCCGGGTCAATCTTGATGAACGCCGTGACGGCAAAGGTGATGATGCAGAGGAACATCACGATGATGAAGAAGTCGCGATAGCCCACCATGTCCTTGATCCATCCCGACACCATGCCAGGCAACATCAGTCCGAGATAAGTCAGTCCTGTGCAGATGGCGTAATGCGAGGTCTTGAATTCTCCTTGACTGAAATAGAGCATATAGAGCGTGAGGGCGGTGAAGCCTAATCCGTAGCCGAACTGCTCGATGAAGAGACATACGCTGACTATCCACAGGCTGTCGGGTTGGGCGATGCTGAGATAGACATAGACAATGTCGGGCAAGGTGATGGCGCAGACAAAAGGCCAGAGCCAGCGCTTCAGTCCGTCGCGGCTGGCCAACATACCGCCCACGATGCCACCAAGCAGCAGACCGATAAGTCCTACGGTGCCGTAGGCCAGACCGAAAGCCTCCTTCGTCAATCCCAGACCACCTTCCTCAAGCGGTCTCAACAGGAAGGTGCTGGCCATCTTGGTGAGCATGGCCTCGGGGAAGCGGTAGAGCAGAAGGAAGAGCAATACGAAGATGATTTGCTTCAACGGCACTTTGGTGAAGAATGTAGAGAGCATCTGCCACAGTCCGTGCGCCACTTCGCTTGCCGTCAGACCTTCGTTTTTGCGGTCAACAGGCCGGGGCATGACAAAGCGGTGGTAGAGCCAGATGGCAATAAAGATGCCGGCCAGACCGAAGAAAATAAGTGCCCATGTGAAGGCCTTACTGTCGGGATAGGCTTTCTGCAACAACCCGGCAGCAGGTACGAGCAGTCCCTGTCCGAAGATGACGGCGATGCGGTAGCAAGTGTTGCGTATGCCGACGAACCACGATTGGTCATGGCTGTCGAGTTCAATCATATAAAAGCCGTCGGCTGCAATGTCGTGCGTGGCGCTGGAGAAAGCCATGAGGAAGAAGAAAAACATGGACCCCTGAAACCAAAACGGAGTGTTGAGTGTGAACGCCACTCCGGCGAACGATGACCCCAAGAGCAGTTGCATGGCAATCACCCACCAACGTTTGGTCTTGAACAAATCGACGAATGGGCTCCACAATGGTTTGATGACCCATGGCAGTCCGAGCCACCCGGTGTAGAGGGCTATCTCGGTGTCAGTGAGTCCCATCTCCATGTACATCACCACGGCCACGGTCATCACCACCACATTGGGCAAGCCCTCTGCAAAATATAAAGTGGGTATCCATGCCCATGGATTTCTCTTTTTCTTCATCTCTGGTGCTTCTTTCATATCGTTGTTTTCTTTTTATTTCGGGTGTTTTTAGGGGGTCTAGGCTTTCTTAAGATTTCCTAGGATTTCCTAGGACATCCTAGGTTTCCTTAGGACATCCTAGGTTTTCTTAGGCATTTTTTAAAAGTCTTCTTATGCTCTTTGCCCCTTATTCCTTATTTATACACTTTCTTGATCTCTGCTCCATGATAATAATGCAGGAGGATTTCGTCGTAATGATATCCGTTTTCGCCCATGACAGCCGCGCCTATCTGGCACAAACCCACGCCATGGCCCCAGCCGGCACCTGTGAGACGGAAACGCTGCGGAACGCCGTTCTCTTCGTCGAAGGCATCAACCACGAATGCGCTGCTGTAGAGGTGTGTCTGGCTGAGTGTGCGACGTATCTCCAGTTCTTTGCCGATGGTGAAGGTGCGTTCGCTGCCCACGATTCTCAGACGTGAGATGCGCCCGCTCTTGCCGCGCTCTAGCGGTTCCAGCGCGATGATGTCGCCCAATCCCAAGTGCAGTTTTTCTTCTATCAGGGCGGCCAGTTCCGCTTGGGTGTATTCTACCTGCCAACGATAGAAATCGGCGGTCTCCTGGTCGTAGTCATTGAGCACCTGACTCAGTATCTTCTTATCGTGGGTGTTGCAGAAAGCGTCGGGAGCGGTGCGTATCCAACGCTCCGCCTGGCTGTTGTCGGTCAGGTCAATCGGAACTTCCGGCGCATCCGGCGCTATATCTCTGACCGCCTTCAGATAGGGTTTGGGCAGATTTTCCCAACAATATTGGAATTCCTCGGACATACCGCCGCAGCACTTGCTGAAACGGGCGTCGCAGATGTCGCCGTCATCATAAAGCACCTGTCCGCGGGTTTCCTTCACCGCAGCCACCACCTCAGGTCGCGATGCCAGGGTGATGCCTTGGTAACGCTGGCAATGGTCGTCGGCGCACACGTCGAAAATGGTGTGGTCTTCGCGGTCGTACCAGCGTATCAACTCGTCGTCCTTGCGCACAAACGAGAAGAAATTGTCGGCTTTACCGCTCATCTCTTGGCGTTTCTTCATCTGGGCAAGCAGCCAACTGCGTGAGATGACCGCATGGGCCTTCAGCAGTTCTGACGAAGAGGTGGCACTCATCTCGCTGGATATGACACTCGAAAGATAGGTCTCTACCGGCAGTTCGTTGATGGCGCATATCTTGTCAGCATCGACCACCAGCCGCAGGGTGCCGAGGAAGGTCTGTGTCTGTTGCCGTTGCCAGTGGAAATTGACACCGATGGTGACATCATCCAGCGAGAACGATGTCTCTGATTGTTTCGGCACAAACGCCAATTCTCGGTATTGGTTGCCCTGCCAGACGATGCCGCCCTCTTGCAGCTCTACGGTCTGTTCGCCGTCTATCACTTCGCCTTTGGCAAGGAAGGGGCCGTTCAGCACAAAATGTATCTTCTGCGCGCTGACGATACCCACTTTCACCATCGGCTCTTTCTTCATTTGCGGAGCGGCCTTGGTCATGGTAGCCTGACGGGTGCGCAGTTCTTCGGTCCATGCACGGAAATCCTTGGCATCCATCGCCACCTCGCTCAAGATATGGCTGATGTCGTCGGCTGTAATCCGTTCGAAATCCTCTTGGCGCGGTGTGATAATCAACCCCGACATGTCGAGCGCCCCCGGACTGACCATCATCTGTTTATCGCCTGTTGCGTTGTAGCAGTCGGGACGGTGTTTCCTGCGGGGGAAGATGACGGAGAGATAGTCCTCACCGTCGCGCCAACTCACGATGTTGATGTCGTTTAAGGGTTGAGGGTTGAGGGGTTTAGTGGTCAGCCCTGAGAAATCCGTGTTGTTGTCAAATGTCTGGGGCATGGACGAGAGGTATGAGAACAACCGCTCGTCGGATTCGCGTTTCCTGCTGCGGATAAGCAGTGCGGGACACGGATAGTCGGTGATGACAAACAGGCCCTCCTCGTCGTTGAGCGTCACCAGCGGCTCGAGGTCGCGGCTCAGCCGTGGCCATGTGGCCTGCAGAGGCAGTACGCCGCTCGTGCCTGCCTGGAAATGCAGATGATCGGGAGCTGATGCGCCACAATGTGGACCGTTATAAAAAACGGTCAGCCCGGGATAGACGGTCAGCAACTGATGGATGATGCCATAATTTCCGACGATGGCTTGAGGCTGGTGCTTCTTATAAGGTATGGTGAAATGTACGGGTAGGATAGGGTAGGGGTTGACCAAAATGTCGAATTTCCCGTCGAAGGATTGCAAAATCTGTTGTTGCGGCCTGTTTGCGCCGCAGAGGAAACAAGGCCTCTCGGCGATGGCTTTCGCGTCGATTTTCGCCCCTGTTGACACTATCCGTGCCGGATTCCATTGCACTTTGAAATCCATTAATTCGCGGGTTTTTACGTTGGCCAGGTCATCGTAGCGCTGGCGGGCGTCATCCCATCGGGCCAACTGACGGCGGAAGAAACGCGTCAACTGGTCATCTTCTTCCTCATCGTCACAACCACTGTTCATCCGTTGGCGTGCCGACAGTTCCATCGTGCGCAAACGGTCTTTATACAGGTTGTTGGCATTCACCCGGTCTATGCTGAGCGCGGCGTCGCTGTTGCCGCCCCATCTGCGACAGAGATACAACTCGTTGTAGATGCGTCCGATGCGGTATTGGTGGCTGAAGGCCAGTCCGAGCGCATAATCCTCGCCATATGAGGTGTTGGGGAACTGTATGCGGCGCACCAGCGGGGTGAAAAATGCGCGTGGAGCCCCCAGGCCATTGATGCGGAGGGCATTGTTGGGGCCATTGTCATCGGTCCACTCGCGATGGTCGATGAGACCCGGAGGCAGGGTGTTCAGGTCGAAGTCGCACATGCGGTACGAGCCAATCACCATGGCCGCATTCTGCTTGCGGAAGGCATCGACCACCTGTTGCAATGTGCGGGGCGATGAATAGAGGTCGTCGCTGTCTAATTGTACGGCGAAACGTCCGCAGCGCGGGTCGTTGACCGCCACATTCCAACAGCCTCCGATGCCCAAATCGGTACGGTCGGGGATAATGTGCACCAACCGCGTATCGTCATACGCTTCGAGCAACTCGGTGGTACGGTCGGTGGAGTGGTTGTCTACCACAATCACATTGTATTTGAACGGTGCTTTCTGCGACAGGGCCGAATCGACAGCGTCGCATATGGTGCGCTCGCGGTTGAACACTGGGATGACGACCGACGCCTCGACCTCGAATTCCTCCTCGTCGAAATCAATCGAGTGATAACGTGAGGTATCGACCAGTCCGCCTACTTCTGCCAGATGAACGGTCACGGCCTGTTCCATCTCCACCTGCACCTCGCGGTTGCGGGGGTTCACATAGTCAAACTGTTTCTCACCCGAAGCGCGCAGGTCATGCTCATGTTCAGTATAGAGATATTCGTTGAGGTGGAACAACTGCCCTTGACGGCTCAAGTAAAGCCGCAGGTCGTAAAATCCCGCATAGCGGTATTCTTTCTGTTGGGGCTGTTGTGCAAAGGCTTGCAGCAGATCGGTCTTGATCATCAGCAGCGAACCGAAGTCGAAATCATCGCGCAGACTGCCTGTCTGGTAGTCTATAACGGGATGTTTCACCACAGCGTCGCCCTCGATGGAGTAATGGTCGGCATAAACCATAGCCGCACCGGTGTCTGTGGCGGCTTTTGTCCATCGTCCTAAAGCGTATAAGCCCAAGGTGAGGGGCGAGGTCTTCAACCCCAGCAACACATAGGGTGCTTCCGCGGTCATGGCGATGGTCTTCATGGCAGCCGTTGACAGGAGTTGCTCTACTACAAGCCACTCGGCGCCTGCTGGTGCCGCCTGCTCTTGGGCAAAAGCCTCTGTGGCGAGCAGCCATATATGTTGAACATGGTTGTCCTTGCGAAGGTCGGCGACCGTCTTTTCAGCCACCGCCATGTCGTCACAAGGCAGAAAGCAGTCAATATTTCGATGCATCGTTTATGATTTAAGTCTATTCAAGGTGCGAAGTTAATATTTTTTTTGGGAAAGAGGGCTGTTTTTCTAAAAAAAGACACATGATTCAATATTTTTGACTAATTTTGCAAAGGTATATGAAAAAGACAATCTCTTACATCCTAAAAATATCCCTGCCCCTCATTTTGGGCGGGGCTATACTGTATTGGATGTATCGCGGATTTGATTTTTCACAACTCTCGTCGGTACTTGATGAGATGGACTGGTCGTGGATGTTGTTGTCATTGCCTTTCGGGGTGCTGGCGCAGGTGTTTCGCGGACTCCGTTGGCGGCAGACGCTCGACCCGCTGGGTGAGCGTGCCCGTACCTCCACCTCCATTTATGCCATTTTCATCTCTTATGCCAGCAGTCTGGCCGTGCCCCGCATCGGCGAGTTTGCCCGTTGCGGCGTGTTGAAACGCTATGACGATGTGTCATTCCCCAAGGCGTTGGGCACGGTCGTGACCGAGCGGGCGGTCGATACCATCGTGATGCTCGTGGCTACAGCCGTGGCACTGTTGGTCAATATGCCGGTGTTTACTACGTTTTTCTCACGTACGGGCACACGCCTCGACACATTCTTCGGGCAGTTTACCACCACCGGCTACATCGTCACGCTTATCTGCGGACTGGCGGCGCTGCTGCTCGTCTTTCTGCTGGTGCGGAAAATGACCATATATAATAAGGTCAAAGATGTGGTGCGCAACCTCTGGCAAGGGGTCATCTCGCTGCGTCATGTCAACAACGTGTGGCTTTACCTCTTCTTCACGGTGGCCATCTGGTTTAGTTACTTCTTCCATTTCTCATTGACCTTCAAATGCTTCGAGGCCACATCCTCTTTGGGCTTCGACGCCGCCATCGTGTCATTTGTCGTGGGCAGCATCGCGGTCATCGTTCCAACCCCCAACGGAGCCGGACCTTGGCATTTCGCTGTGAAGACGATGCTCATACTATATGGAGTGGAGAGTAATGCCGCTCTCTTCTTCGTCCTCATTGTGCACACCATACAGACCTTCCTCGTGGTGCTCCTCGGCATCCTCGGAGGAATATGCGTTAAACGGAAGGTCGGGGAAGGAGAAGAAGTTAAAGAAGTTAAGGAAGTTAAGGACAATACTCCGCTAATGAAGAACTAATCTCTTGCCTCTTGCTTCTTGCTTCTTGCCTCTTGCCTCTTGCTTCTTGCCTCTTGCTTCTAATGAAAATCGACCTCACAACCTTAAAACAATAAATTATGATCAAAAACCTTGAACCAAAATGCATCTGGCGCAATTTCGACGCGCTGACACAGGTGCCACGTCCGTCAGGACATCGTGAGAAAGTGCAGCAGTTCCTGTTGGAGTTTGCCAAGAAAGCAGGCGTTGAGGCCTTCCAAGACCCCGCCGGCAATATCGTGATGCGCAAACCCGCATCTCCCGGAATGGAAAACCGTAAAACGGTCATCTTGCAGGCTCACATGGACATGGTGCCGCAGAAAACTAAAGAAAGCACACACAATTTCGAGACCGATCCCATCCAGACTTGGATTGACGGCGACTGGGTGAAAGCAAAAGGCACCACCCTCGGCGCTGACGACGGACTGGGCATCGCTGCCATCATGGCTGTGATGGAGGATAAGGACCTGAAACATGGACCGATAGAGGCACTGTGCACCGCCGACGAAGAGACAGGTATGTTTGGTGCCAACGACCTGCCTGCAGGCGAACTGGAAGGCGAGATTCTGCTCAACCTTGACACCGAGGACGAGGGCGAGATGATCATCGGCAGTGCTGGTGGTCTCGACATCACCGCCAACATGGAATATAAGGAAGCGGATACCGACCCCGACGATGCCGCCCTGAAAGTGACCCTCAAAGGACTGAGAGGCGGACACTCAGGACTGGAGATAGGCGAGGGACGTGCCAATGCCAACAAACTGATGGTGCGCTTCGTGCGCAGTGCCATCGGCGAGAACGACGCGCGACTGGTTTCGTGGAATGGCGGCAACATGCGCAATGCCATCCCCTTCGAGTGCGAAGTAGTGCTCACACTGCCGAAAGAAAACGTCGAGGCTGTGAAAGAGGCTGTAGCAGATTGGCGCGACCTGTTCGAAGAGGAATATAAAGGTATCGAGAGCGGCATTGAGTTCTTTGCCGAAGAGGTGGAGACCCCGAAGACGGAGGTGCCCGTGGAGATTCAGGACAATCTCGTGGATGCTATCTATGCTTGCCACAACGGTGTCATCCGTTACATCCCCACCATCCCCGACATCGTGGAGACCTCGTCCAACCTCGCCATCGTGAACATCGGTGGTGGCAAGGCGGCTGTGAAAATTCTCGCACGCAGTGCTTCGGATAGCATGAAGGAATATATCGCCGAGACCTTAGAGAGTTGCTTCAATATGGCTGGCATGAAAGTGACGCAGAGTAAAGGTTACAGCGGATGGAATCCCAACACCGACAGCGAGATTGTGAAGGTCATGGCGAAGATTTACAAAGATCTCTTCGGCAACGAACCGGTCATCCAAGTGGTGCATGCCGGTCTGGAGTGCTCCATCATTTTGGGCAAGTATCCCGGCCTCGACATCTGCTCGTTCGGTCCCACGCTCCGCTCACCGCACACCGCCAATGAGCGCGCCTTCATCCCCAGCGTCCCGAAATTCTGGGATTTCCTCAAAAAGACCCTCGAGGAAATACCTGAGAAATAAATCGTTGAGCCTCTTTGAAACAGCCTATGATTATCTAGGAATTTCTAGGTTTTCCTAGGCCTACTTAGGTTCTCTTAGGGAGACATAGGTGTTCCTAAGAGAACCTATAGTTTTGCCTTCAGCACATCATCGATATCGGTGGTGTAATGATGGGATATATACTCACGTTTCAAGCCGAAACGGATGTTTGTGCCTTGTACGGCCACGCGCACTGTGTCGTGGCCGTTTTTTTTGTTGATTTGATCGATGGCTTCGATGAGGGCCGCCTGTTTCTTGCGGTCTATGGGGTCGAAGAGATCTTGTTGCACACCCTCATGGGTGACGATGTCCCAGAGGATGACACCTGCTTTCTTATATGCGAAATCACCTTCGGCATAGCCTTCGCGCAGCACGTGGAGGGCGGCACGTATCAGTTCGCCACTATCACAGGTGGCCACGGGCAGGGTCAGCGACCCGTAGATGACATGTCCGGGCACATCGGTGCGAAAACGGCTGGTGTAGGCGAAAGCGGTAATACAGCGGCAATAGGATTTCTGCTCACGCAGTTTCTTGGCGCTGCGAGAGGCGAAGTTGGCCACTGCCTCCTCCAGCACATTGCGGTCTGTGACGCCCTGGTCGGCAAAACTGCGCGAGTTGCAAATGGATTTCTTGCGGGGCAATTCGTCGATGCTCACACAACTGATGCCGTTCAACTCCTTCCATGTGCGCACGGTGGTTATGTTGAAATGGCTGCGTACCCATGATTCAGACTTGTTGGCGAAATCAGCGGCGGTGTGGATACCATGGTAGTTGAGTTTCTCAGCGATGCGGTGACCGATGCCCCATACATCACTAATTTCGAACAGGGCGAGGGCCTTCTTCCGCCGTTCGTCGGTATCAATCAGACAACAGCGCTTATAACCGGGGTATTTCTTGGCAAACTTACTCGCCATCTTCGCCAATGTCTTTGTGGGAGCGACACCGATAGAGATAGGAATGCCCGTGGCGCGCCCCACATGGGCGGCAATCTCCTCGCCGTAGGTTTTCAATGCAACGCCCTCGCCCAAACCAGAAAGGTCAAGAAAAGCCTCGTCTATGGAATAAATGTCGAGCGCAGGCGTGTAGGATGCCAGAAGACTCATTACGCGCCCCGACATGGAGCCGTAGAGCGTGTAGTTGCTGCTGAACACCGCCACATGGTTCTGCTCCAACACCTCGCGCACCTGATAGAGCGGTGTGCCCATTTTGATGCCCAACGCCTTGCTTTCTTCGCTGCGTGCAATGACGCATCCGTCGTTATTGGATAACACTATGACGGGCACACCGTTCAGTTCCGGGTGGAATACCCGTTCACAGGAACAGTAGAAGTTATTGCAATCGGCAAGGGCAAACATTTAAAGAATGTGGTATGAGGAATGTTCCTAGGTTTTCCTATATTTTCCTAGTCTATCAACCTCTTCGTAATATCCCCGTACTTATCGATCCTACGGTCGCGGAGGAAGGGCCACCAGCGGCGGACCTGTTCGGCGCGACTCATGTCGATATCTACGATGATGCTTTCCTCCTCGTCTTTGGAGGCGCGGTAAAAGAGTTCGCCCTGCGGACCAGCCACGAAACTGCTGCCCCAGAACTCGATGCCGTTGGTCTGTCCGCTCGGGTCGGGCTCATGACCCACACGGTTCACCGTTACCACGGGCAGTCCGTTGGCCACGGCATGACCGCGTTGTACCGTGGTCCATGCCTCGCGCTGCCGCTCTTGCTCTTCGGGCGTGTCGCTGCTTTCGTAACCGATGGCGGTGGGGTAGATGAGCAGTTCGGCTCCTTGCAAAGCCATGAGTCGTGCTGCCTCGGGATACCACTGGTCCCAACAGACGAGCACGCCGAGCCGTCCCACACTGGTCTGGATGGGATGGAACCCGAGGTCGCCCGGTGTGAAATAGAATTTCTCGTAATAGGCGGGGTCATCGGGGATATGCATCTTGCGGTATTTGCCGGCGATGGAACCGTCGCGCTCTATCACCACGGCGGTGTTGTGATAAACCCCGGCGGCACGGCGCTCAAACAACGAGGTGACAATCACCACACCGTAAGATTTTGCCAGTTCGCCGAAAAAGCCCGTCGATGGACCGGGGATAGGCTCGGCCAGATCGAAATGATTCACATTTTCCGTCTGACAAAAGTAGAGTGAGTTGTGCAACTCCTGCAGTACGATCAGTTCTGCTCCCCGCTGGGCGAGGTCGGCCACTCCCTCCGCCAAACGGCGCAGGTTGTCTTTTATGTCAGCCACATTATGCTGTTGCAAGAATCCTATTTTCATATTTTATAAATTTATCAATTGGGCATTTAGAGTAATTACTCCCTCTCCTCGGGGAGGGATGGGGTGGGGGCTTTTACCTGTTCCGGCACCTGCATTGTCAGACAGTGGATGCTGCCGTGCTGGCGGATGATGGTGCGTGCGTCGATGGCGATGAGCCGATGCTGCGGGAAAGCCGCTTGTATGGCTGTGCGTGCCTCCTCGTCTTGGGCGGGTTGTGCATAGGTGGGGTAGATGACCGCTCCGTTGACAATCAGGAAATTGGCGTAGGTGGCTGGCAGACGGTAGTCGTCTTCGTAGAGCGCGTCGGGCATGGGCAGGCGTATAAGCCGGTAGGGTTGTCCGTCAGTGGTGCGGAAGGTGCGCAGTTGTTCCTCCAGCAAGCGGAAAGACTCGTATTGCGGATCGTCGGTGTCGTCACACCCCACATAGAGCAATGTGTCATCGGGAGCGATTCGTACGATGGTGTCGATATGCCCGTCGGTGTCGTCGCCCTCGAGCAGTCCATAATCTATCCACACGATACGCTGGGCATGAAGGCGCTTCTTGAGTTGTGTTTCTATCTCATCCTTCGTTAGTGGTTGGTTGCGGTGGGGTGCCAACAGACATGTCGATGTGGTGAACACCGTGCCGCGGCCGTCGCTCTCGATGGAACCGCCTTCCAGCACAAAATCGTCATGACACTCGTATTCGCCGTGCAGCAACCCCAAACCGTAGAGATGACGGTTGATGGCGTTGTCGTGCTCTGACGGGAACTTCTCGCCCCAGCCGTTGAAACGGAAATCGAGCAGTCGCAGCGGTGCTTCGGCATCGTCGCTGACCAGCGTGATGAAACCGTGGTCGCGCGCCCAAGTGTCATCGGTGGGACAAAGGCAATACGCCACGCGCGACATCTGCTCGCCGTTCAGCGCCTCGCCCAACAGGTCAGGCTCGGGAGTGGCTATCAATAGCGGCTCTGTCCGGGTGATGGCATCGGCCAGAGCCACGAACGTGGCTGTGATCTCGTCGAGGCAATAAGCCCAGTCTGTGCCCGGGTGAGGCCATGTCAGCAACACGCACTGTTGCGGTTCCCACTCTGCAGGCAGACGGTAAGAATCATATGCCGTGTCTGAGGATGAATGCATAGTTTCAGATTTTTTGCAAAAATACGAATTAAAACACATTATCACGCTTTTTTGTTTGCTTTTCTTTTCGTTTTTTCTTATTTTTGCACGAAAATCAACACTGACCGATGATGAAACGACTCACATGGATAGGCTTTTTAGCCGCACTGATAATAGGCGCAACCGCATGCCGAAGAGTGGTGGTGACCGAGGAGGGTGGGGCGCAGACCGCCGCTGCCGACAGCATGGTCGTCGACAACGGATTCTTCGATATAGATGCCGCACAAAAAGCACAAGAGCAAGAGCATAAGCAGAAACAAAAGACTGACAAAAAACGTCCGAAAGGGATGGAAATACCTGCGGTCATTGAGGGACGGCCCGAGCAGCTGCTCTTGCGCGATGGCTACTTCGTGTCGTACAACAAAGACTGGAAAATAGCCAACTGGGTGGCATGGCACCTGACCAAGGCCCATACCTACGGCGATAATTTGCGCGACGACATGGTGTTCAAAGAGGATACGGAGGTCCCCTTCCCGCGAGCCACCGATGAAGACTACTATTCCTCGACCTACGACCGCGGCCACCTCTGTCCGTCGGGCGACAACAAATGGGACCGTCGCGCACAGATACAGTCATTCCTCTTCACCAATATCTGTCCGCAAAATCACGGTCTGAACAAAGGCGACTGGAATGACATTGAGATACTTTGCCGTCAATGGGCCAGAAAATATGGCGATGTGTATATTGTCACTGGACCGGTCTTCAACGGCGGTGTGAAAACGCGTATTGGCAAGCACGGTGTGGCTGTGCCCGACTCGCTTTTCAAAGTGGTGCTCTGCACCAACCCTTATGCCCGCGCCATCGGGTTCCTTGTGCCTAACAAGGGCGGTCACCGCGACCTGAGGACCTATGTCACCCCTGTGGATGAGATAGAGCGCATTACAGGCATCGACTTCTTCCCCAATCTCAAAGACGATACCGAAAACAAAGTGGAGGCCGCCGATGACGACGACATGGTGAAAAACTGGAATGTGCCCGCCAAGTATTACTACGAGGGCAACAACAGTCGCAACAACAACTACCGCCGCAATTATCGATACTGAGAATGCTTTGGGTGACCTGGGTCTCCCTATGTTTCCTTGGGGCATCCTTGGTTTTTATGATGTTAAAAAAATATAATTTCAAGGCCGATTTCATCTTTCTTATTTCATATTTCGCATTTATTCCCTATCTTTGCAGCCTAAAACATATTTTGCGTGAAAATAAAAGAAGTGCTTCGCGCCCTTGAACGATTCGCGCCTCTGCCCTTGCAGGAAGACTACGATAATGCCGGCCTGCAAATCGGATTAACAGAAGCGGATGTATCAGGGGCTTTATTGTGTTTAGATGTGACCGAGGCCGTGCTCGACGAGGCGGTCAGTCTCGGGTGCAATCTCATCGTGGCGCATCATCCTCTGATTTTCAGGCCCCTCAAATGCGTGAGCGACGCCAATTATGTGCAGCGCGTAGTGATGAGAGCCATTCAGGAGCATATCGCCATCATTGCCATGCACACTAATCTCGATAATGCGCCGGGAGGCGTCAATTTCAAAATAGCCGAGAAACTGGGGCTCTGCGATGCCAGACTCTTCGCTGTCAAGCAGGTGGCCGGCTTTGAGGGCGGCAGCGGCGTGATAGGCGAATTGCCTGAGCCGATGGCGGCCGAAGCATTTATCAAGCAGGTGAAAGAGACATTCGGTGTGCAGTGCGTGATGGCCAATGAACTGTTGCGCCGGCCCGTCAGCAAAGTGGCAATATGTGGCGGTGCGGGGTCGTTCCTTCTGCGCGACGCTGTGGCCGAGGGTGCCGACGCCTTTATCACGGGCGAGATGCATTACCACGACTATTTCGACCATGAGCAACAGATACAGATTTGCGTCATCGGTCATTACCAGAGCGAACAATACACCAAAGAAATATTTCAATCGATCATCGAGGAGCAGTGTCACGGTGTGACTTGCCATCTCTCGCAGGTGAACACCAATCCGATTGTCTATTTATAAACCTCACGAAATCAATCGAACATATACAAATTTAATATAAAATATTATGGCAAAGAAAGATCCGAAAGACATGACCGTAGAGGAGAAACTCGAACACCTCTATCAGTTGCAAACGACACTCTCGGCTATCGACGAGAAGAAAACACTCCGCGGCGAACTTCCCCTGGAAGTGCAGGACCTCGAAGACGCTATCAAGGGTCTGGAGACTCGTATGGAAAACATACAGAAAGAGATCAGTGAAATAGAAAAGGCTATCACTGATAGAAAAGGTGAGATGGAAACAGCCAAAATCTATATCAAAAGATACTCCGACCAATTGCAGGAGGTGAGCAATAACCGCGAATGGGACACGCTCGACCGCGAAATCAAAGAGAAACAGGCCGATGTGGACCTCTGCGATAAGAAAATCAAAGAGGCTGTCGTCAAGGTGGAAGAAAAGAAAAAAGCCTTGGAGGAGACACGTGCCCTCGTCGACGACCGAAACAAAGACCTGGTCGTGAAACGCGAAGAACTGGATGAAATCATGCAGGAGACACGCGAGGAAGAAGAGAAACTCAAAGAGAAAGCACATGAACTGGAACAGAAAATCGACCCCAGAATTCTCTTCAGTTTCAAACGTATTCGCAAAAACGCACGCAACGGACTGGGTATCGTATATGTGCAGCGCGACGCTTGCGGCGGTTGCTTCAACAAAATCCCGCCACAGCGACAACTCGACATCAAGATGCACAAGAAAATCATCGTTTGCGAGTATTGCGGACGTATCATGATTGACCCCGAACTCGCCGGCGTGAAAATCGAAGCACCTGCAGAGGAAAAGGGCAAGAAAAAAGGCACCAGAAAGACTGCCAAAAAAAGTGCGAAAAAAGAAGAGCCCGCTGCAGAATAATTCAGTTGGCAATTGACTATTCACCTCCCCCTCCCTTGGGAGGGCCGAGGTGAATATAATTTACTATTATCCTCTATCAGTGTCCCTCTCCTTGTGAGGGGGTTCGGGGAGGTTCCTTCCAGCTCCCTTTGGAAGGGGAGGGATGGATGTTCCCAAACAATCTATACAATCTATTACCCTTAACCACAATGAAAATCAATTCAGTATTACTCAGAACCGCACTGCTGTTGTTCTGCGTGTTCGCCTTCACCATGAATGCCGATGCGCAGAAAAGACAGAAGAAAGACTGGGCAGGCTCATATTTCGCTGAGCATTGCGCAGGCAAGACAGCTGGTGGAACAGGCATCTGTTTCAATCTCTTGTTTGAACTGACGAAGAGCCATGACAACAATTATGTCGGCACATTCTCTATCGACGGTTACCAGACCATGGTGCGTGCCAAGGTCTATGCCATCGAGGTTGACAATGAACTCCACATCTTCTACGATTCCCCCGAGGAGGACAACTTCGGTTTCACCGAGGAATACGGCAATAAGCTTGTCACCCTCAAAAAAGGCAAGCGAATCATCGCCATCTGGGGCGAAAAACTCATAGAATACGAGTACGTCAGCAAAGCGACGAGGATACAATAGCCCGTTTTCCACTATTTCAATCACGACAAAGCCCCGGAGACCGCAGTTTCCGGGGCTTTGTCGTGGGTAGCATTTGTAGTAGTTGTCATGCCGACTGTTCTTCCTCTCCCTCTCCCATACCCGGCATAACATAACCGTCGGCGATTGAAAACTGAACAGTGCCGTCTTCCAACTCGAAACCGTAAATTTCTGCCAGTGCCACATCCTCATAATAGTACTTCCATTCTTCAAAAGCATCATCGGGAGTCATCCTGCCGAGAAACGGCATGTCATTGAACATGCTCATCACCTCATCGAAATCCATACCATAACTGTTTGATAAAGTAGTATAACTGTCTTTCTCAGGGTTATAAAACATGATGATAGTCATCTGATTATTCCTCACTGCCTTGCGGGCAGCCAATAAAAAGTCGATTTTTTGATCTTCTAATGATTTTTTCTCCATACTTATTGCATTTATTTCATTTGTATATTTATCGTTATTTCAAATTCGCAGTAGATAGTGCGGTCTTAGATCAACTAAGACCCTACAACAGACGTGATTTTCCGAAGGTTTAGTGTTTAGGGTAGAAGGTTTAGGGCTTATGGTAGGTTGTTTGTGCTAATCATAAACCTCAAACCCCTTTACAGTCCTCTTTCTTTGAAAATCTTGTCTTTGGCGGCGTTGATTTCTTGGAATTTCTTCTCGGCGGCTTTTTTCACGTCGTCGCCAAGTGTGGACACGCGGTCGGGGTGGTGTTTGAGAGCCATCTTGCGATAGGCGGCCTTCACCTCGTCGTCGGTGGCGTCGGGCGAGATGCCCAGCACCTTGTAGGCGTCTTCCAGACTGGTGCCTCCGCTGTCGAGGTGGAGTAGGGAGTCGACATCCGCGGAAGAGAGACCCAGGTATCCTGCCACCTCGTAAAGCGCGTTGATTTCAGATTTTGGCAGTTGTCCGTCAGCCTTCGCTATCATCACGAGGAAATGCAGCAGTTCTTGCACCATGCTCTCATCCAGGTTGGCAGAAATCTGCTGGCAGCAGTCGCGGATGGTACGCGCCCAACTGCCAGGCGACACAGCCTCCTTTTTCTTCTGTTCCTCAAAGAGTTTCAGCATCACCTCGTTGCCCTGTTGCACAGCGACTGCACCGAAATTCTCGCGCAGGAAGCGTCGCACATATTCCATTTCAGAGTGCATCACTTTGCCGTCGGCGCGGATGATGTATGTGGCCAGTACCAGCAGTGAGAAGAGGAAACTGTTGCGCTGTCCTTGAGCCTGTTCATAGGGGTCGGCGCTATAGCCGCCAGTGCCATAGCCCGTGTCGTTTTTATAACTGCCGTAGTCGCTTGTCGTGGTTTTCGTGGTGCTGTCAAACAGCGAGCCGATAAAATATCCTGCCAGCGCACCGAGAGGTCCGCCGATCATGAATCCTAAAAATCCGCCGATAAATCCGATGATTCCCATGATAAATTGGTTTAGGGTTGAGGGCTTAGGGTTTAGTATTGTTTTGGTGCAAAGATACACAATTGTTTGCAGATATATAGTAACACAAGAACAAATTATTTAGACATAAAGACATGTTTTTTAGACATTAGAACATAAGGACATATTTAGAAGCCCCTCAATAAGCCCCCCTCCAACTCTCTGAAGGAGCCTCCCTCCAACTCCCCCGAGGGGGAGGGCGTAGCTGCCACTCTAATGGTATACTAATTCTTCTCTCCCCCTCGGGGGTGTTGGAGAGGGCTCGTGGTCTCGTTTA